>CAYXJI010000140.1:0-2928 GCA_964465175.1 uncultured Burkholderiaceae bacterium
ATAGACGTGTCATGAGCGTGCTGATATCGGTCTCTAAGAGCTCTTGCTGCTTCAAGGTGCTGCCTAGCAGCGCAGCGCGATTCCACGCCTCGGTTTCATCTTCGACGCTCGATTCGGTACCGCCGATTTTAGGCAATTTTTGTAATAACATGCCGCGCGCAACGTGTTCATCTGCCGCTAGCCATAGCTTGGTATCGAGCTGCTCTGAGCGCATCATATAATTTTCAATCACGGTCGCAATCGATTCTCCATCTAGGGGAACGATGCCTTGATAAGCTTGCTGCCCCGGCATTTTGTCATTCGGGTCCAAGGTGATGACGAAACGTCCCTGACCATTTTGGTGCACTAGGTCGCTTAAGCTAGCCTCGTCGTCAATCACCGCATCGGGGGCGAGTTTGGCGGTGGCACGCAAACGCAATTGGGCATCACATTCAACGACTAATAAACGCACAGGACCATCGCCATGTATCTGCATCACCATCGTGCCATTGAATTTTAAATTGGCACTGAGTAAGGCTGAGGCAGCTAGCAATTCGCCTAAGATGGTTTGCACCGCTTTGGGGTAGTTTTGGTGCGACAATATTTCGCGCCAGGTATTGGGTAATTCAACTAATTCGCCGCGTACGCCGGCATGTTCAAACATAAATTTTTGTAGATTATCCACACTGGTTCCTATGAGTTTACTCTTGATCGAGACGCTTTAATTGTGTTTTGTATTCTTGTGCACGGCGCACATAATGTTGTGTATTACTTTGCATTTGGGCGATGGCCTCCGGGCTTAATGTGCGCACCACTTTGGCAGGTGAACCGACGATTAAGGAATTATCCGGAAATATTTTGCCTTCGGTGACTAAGGCGCCAGCGCCGACCAGACAATTTTTGCCTATTTGTGCGCCATTTAAAATCACGGCTTGAATGCCGATTAAGCTGCCTTCGCCCACGCTACAGCCATGCAACATTGCCTGATGCCCGACCGTTACGTTTTGAGCGATGTTTAAGGGATAGCCTAGATCGGTGTGTAAGACACAGGATTCTTGTAAATTCGTGTTGGCGCCGATGTGGATTAATTCATTATCCCCGCGAATGACCGCACCAAACCATACGCTAGCGTTGGCATCGATTTTTACCTTGCCGATAACTTGCGCGCTATCCGCGATGTAAGCAGTGGGATCGATGTCAGGTGCGACATCGCCTAATTGATAGATTGCCATGTTGCTTCCTATGAAACTTCTAAAAGGGCGGGCGTAAATGCCGTAAAATAGGGAACTCAAAATAATCCGACATTTTACCGCTCCCTGCATGATTTCACCGACTGCACCAGAATTTTCTTCAAAATTCACCGAACCAGACGATCATTTTTTTAGCCAGACTGATCTACGTTTATCCGCATTGCACTGCCTACTTGAGTGCGATGCAAGGCGTAAGGCGCAAGCCGTTACCGCCTTACGACTCGCGTATTTGGCGGGACACGTGAGCTTGGATCTCGATGCCCCATTGCGTGCACCTAATGGCGTGCCGGGGCGACCGCAAAAGCCTGATTTGGTACCACCTCTGGGCGTCAAGCGCCGTGCCATGAATACGGTGGAAGGGCGTGCTACCTTGATTCATGCATTGACGCATATAGAATTTAACGCGATTAATCTCGCTTTGGATGCGATTTGGCGTTTCCCAACTATGCCACCAGCCTATTACTCAGACTGGTTGCAAGTGGCGCAGGAAGAAGCCTATCACTTTAGCCTGCTAGCAGATCATTTGCAGAGTTTGGGCTTTGCCTATGGTGACTTTCCTGCGCATAATAGTTTGTGGGAATTGGCCGAGCGTACACAAGACGACGTGTTGTCGCGCATGGCATTGGTGCCGCGCACGATGGAGGCGCGTGGGCTAGATGCGACGCCCGCCTTGCGTGCCAAAATTGCGCAGGCAGGCGATATGGCTGCGGCACAAATTTTAGACATTATTTTGCGTGACGAAATCGGTCATGTTGCGATTGGCAATCGTTGGTTCGCGTATTTGTGTGAGCAACGTCAATTGGAACCCATCGCCTGCTTTGCTCAACTGGCTAGCCAATTTCGTGCGCCCATTTTGCGTGCCCCGTTTAACGTGCCAGCGCGCTTGGCGGCAGGTTTTACCCAGCAAGAACTTGATGCTATGCATATCGCTTAGCTTGTTTTTTGGTGTATTGTCTAGTGAGCCAGTTAAATCAGAAAGTTCAAACCAGCCGCTTACGCTAAAAGGATCATCAACATGTTTCAAGAGCGCTACGTTTCTCATTTTTTTGATCAATTACTTTCCTCGCTTAGAGGTCAGTTAGGGAAAATTCTATCTGCCACCGCGCGCCGCTTATTGTTGTGCATCACGCTAGGTGCCACACTGTTGACGCTCAATGCCTGTACTACACCTGCGCCCACCCAGGCACCTGGACGTGTCTTGAAAAAGAAAATCGTCATGACAGGATTTGCGGTGAACGTCGCCTCGCAGGTCCAAGATATTGATGATATCGCGCAGGGATTCCCACGCGAAATGCTCAATCGTCTTGAGCGCAGTGGTAGTTACGTCGTCAGACAGTCTCCCAATCTTTTGTCCTTCGATTTAAAGCAAAGCGCACCTACCGCAAAAATGGTGCAACAAGTCGCCGCCGATAATGATGCGCAATTTGTGGTCGCTGGCGAGATTCGCAATGCTGGTATCCGTAGTGAAAAACAATTCTTTGGTTTATTCGAAAATCGCAGTCGTCATATCGAAATTGAATTTAGTCTTTACGATGGACTCAGTGGTGCTTTTCTAAGTCGCCATCTTTTGTATCGACCTGCTAGCAATGACGATAAAGTAGGGCGTGATAAACCTTTCGGTAGCGTCGCTTTTTATGCCACCAGTTTTGGTCAGGCAGTTGATTCGGTGATTGAAGAATCGGTTGCTTGGATACGCCGA
>CAYXJI010000140.1:2938-9015 GCA_964465175.1 uncultured Burkholderiaceae bacterium
CGCCGAGATTTAGCGGCGTTTCCTATGATGGCAAAGATAATCAAAATTAAAGACAAGCAGATTATTTTTGATGCTGGCGTGAGCTCCAATATCGTAATGGGTGATCAAGGTCTGGTGGTGTCTGACTTCGATCAATTACCGACCTTAGGATTGAGTGCGCAACAAGCTCGTCCCTTGCAATACGGTATTCCACAAGCGAGTATGGGTAAGATGAAAGTCATTCAGGTGCAATTGCCGTTTGCTGTCGGCGAATTGTTAGACGAACATAGTGATAAAGCGGTACAGGTGAAGGTGGGTGACTTCATTCGTTTTGATGGTGCCAACCCTTAGACCTGCATTATTAGGCGCGCAAAAAAGCACAGACTTAGCTTACTAAGTCTGTGCTTTTTTTATGGTCGATTTAGCCTGTTGCAGGAGGAAACTAAGCAGAAAACTAAAATTGCTGCGATAGCGTATAATAATCGAACGGTCGTTCTATTTTTATCTTTAGGTCAATATTATGAAATTAAGCCGATCTGAGATTGTGCCCCTGCGTGGATTGAACATGCATATTCGCCATTGGGGTAATCCCGATGCACCCATCCTGTTTATGGTGCATGGCTGGATGGATGTGGCGGCATCGTTTCAATTTGTGGTCGATAGTCTGGCGCAGGAATGGCATGTCATTGCACCTGACTGGCGCGGCTTTGGTTTGACTGAGTATCCTAAGGTGGAAAGCTATTGGTTTCCGGACTATGTGGCTGATCTGGATGCGATACTGCAGCACTACTCGCCAGACCAAGCAGTGAATTTGTTGGGACACAGTATGGGCGGCAATATTGCAATGATTTATGCCGGCGTTCGCCCCGAACGTATTGCAAAGTTGATTAATCTAGAAGGCTTTGGTATGCCCATGACCCAGGCCAAACAAGCCCCTGGTCGGTATAAAAAATGGTTGGAAGAGTTGCGCGAAGTGCCCAGTTTGCGTACTTATACCAGCTTAGAAGAAGTCGCGGGACGATTGCAAAAAACCAATCCACGCTTACCCGACCAACGCGCCGCATTCTTAGCGCAACACTGGTCTAAGCAAAACGCGCAAGGCACATGGGAACTGTTGGCAGATCCTGCCCACAAAAATTCCAGCCCTATCTTGTATCATGTCGATGAAGTTTTAGAGTGTTGGCAAAATATTGCCGCTCCCGTTTTGTGGGTAGAGGCGAACGACACCGATATTTGGCGCATGATAGGCTCAAAGGAGCAAGCTCGGGTCGAGATCGATCGACGTATGCGCTATATTCCCACGATGCAAACCGAGATCGTGATGGATGCAGGTCATATGCTGCACCATGATCAACCCGACGTATTGGCGCGACTGATAGAGGCATTTTTAGCGCAGTAAAAAGAAAGTGAATTAGGACGATTGAAGAGGGCATGTGAATTGAAAAATTCCATGCCTTTTTTCGTTGTAGGCGATCTCGCCACAGATTGCGCTTTATTTGGGTATCTCTTTAGGACGATTTTTCCTTTGTTGTTATACTTAAACCGATGACTTAACTTTCTATTTTTCTTATGGCCGACATCATTCCATTAATAAAAAACGGCGATAGCGCACACAGTGTTGATATCGTTATCGTAGCAGAAGGCTACACTGCGGCTGAGCGCGCCAAATTCATTAGTGACGCTAACGAATTTTTAGATAGTTTTTTGGGCGAGGGTAACGCGAAATTAAATGCGCCTTTTTCCAATTACAAAAAATTCTTTAACGCCTCCGCACTTTTTTTTGCCTCCGCCGAGTCTGGTACCGATCAGCCCAATAAGTCGATCGCGGTGAATACCTATTTTAATGCTACCCAACATGGTAGCGATGGCCGCTTACTTTATGGCGATACTTATGCAGTCGAAAATGAAGTTGCTAAAGTATTTGTGCGCAATGAGCGCGAGTTGATTATTGTATTGGTCAATACGCCCTTATACGGCGGTGCTGGCGGTACGATTGCCTGGGCTTCGGCGGGCAACGCTGCAGCTTCCGAGCTCGCATTGCACGAAATTGGCCATAGCTATGCTGGGCTGCAAGATGAATATGCCGATCCAGAAGTAGCGAAGTCTTTTCCCACCACCAATGAATCATTTCTTAATAGTGCACACGTGACCGATTCTTTGCAAAGAATTCCATGGAAAGATTGGATCGGTTATGTCGATGGTGACTTGGGTGTAGTAGGCACTTATGAGGGCGGCTATTACCGTTCTACCGGTATCTGGCGTGCCACCCAAGACTCGAAAATGTTGCATCTGAATGAAGCTTTTAGTGCGCCAGAAAAAGAAGCATTCGCATTGAAATATTATGCAAATGTCGGTGACTATTTGACTGTCAGTACGATCGCGCCTGGTATTTATGTCGCCAACACACCTGACGCCAGCTTGTTTTCTTTTAATTGGAAATTCGATGGTAAAGACTTAGCTAAGGGGGGCGCCACTTATGATGCCTACGCGAATGGTGGCTACGCCGTAGGTAATAAATTGTCGGTGCTGACAACGGATAACACAGGCTTGATTCGCAAAAATTTGGCGCAGACAAGTCAAACCGAGCAAATTGCCGTGACGACGCCAGTGAAAGACAATACGGCGACCCTTAACTACACACTCAATGCCAGCGATGCAGGTTCGATCTTGCGTTTTGGTGATGTCGATAATACGGTCAGTGTCAAAGATTTTTCTATGCCCAATGCCTATATCGATGGTGGCAAAGGCAATGACACTTTGAACTTTGCCTTTACACTCAACAGTGCGTCGAATTTTAAAATTCAAGAAATCGCTGGCGGCAGTTTTTTGCTGAAGCAGCAAGATAGTTCATTGATGGCGACTTATCAAATCGAGAGCCTGAAGTTTGATAATTTCATCGTTAATACGCAAGTACATACCAATGCGCAAACCATTAGTCGGCCCGTATTGGATACTTTGCTAGACATTTATGTGGGCTACTTTAATCGTGTGCCTGATGCGGATGGTCTGAATTATTGGATCAATAGCTATAAATCAGGTATGGGACTAGCCAAAATCAGTGAAGCATTTTTTTACGCAGCCGCCGAAAAGTCGGCACAAACGGGCTATACCTTAGATCTCAGTAATACCGATCTGATCAACAAAATTTATGTCAATGCGCTAGGCAGAAGTGAGGGTGCTGATAGCGCTGGGCTGACGTATTGGCTCAATGATTTGAATACCGGCGTACAAACGCGGGGCTCTATGGTGTTGGCGATCGTTGCCGGTGCCCATCAATATAAGGGCGATGCAACATGGGGCTGGGTAGCCAATCTATTGGACAATAAAATTGCAGTGGCGCATAAGTTCGCTGTCGATTGGGGATTGAACTACAGCACGCCTGAGGAGTCCATACTCAAGACGATGCAAATCGCGTCTTTGGTGACGCCTACAGACACTAGTGCAGCGATACAGTTGATTGGGATTGCAGAGGGCCAAATACTGTTTACTTAGCTACAAAAAATCTAGGTAATTTGTTTGCATCAAGAAGGCGCAGAAAAATGAATTATTTTCTGCGCTTTTTTTATTTTCCTTGGAACTTTCTGATGCTTTAAGGGGAATAGACTTAAGGAATAAGATTTAGCGCAAGATTTCGCAGCGTTTGTAGAGAACAAAAATAGGGCAATCACACTTCGTAAAGCATGAATGATTTAATCTCTGATACCGAATTATTGCGGCAGATGCGTCACGGCGACAAGCGCGCTTTTACGGCCTTGTATCGACGCCACCATGCGCCTTTGTATCGCTACGCAGTCTTGCGGTGTGGCTCGGTGCAAGCGGCTGCGGATGTGGTGCAAGAGGTGTTTATGGGATTAATGACGGAGCAATATCATTATGATGCGCTGAAGGGAAATTTACAATATTTTCTATTTGGTGTGGCGCGCAATGTGGCGATGAAATTCGATGCGATTACGCACAGTCGTTTTGGCAATCTAGCACAAGTCGATCCTGATACCGACGATGAAACAGACGCAGTAGAGTTAGCCAGCGACGAGATGAATCCGCTGCAACGCCTTTTGCACCATCAAATGGCCGAAGATTTACGTATCGCAATCGCTTGTTTAGCACCACATTATAGAGATGTGCTGATTCTCTATGAGCTGCAAGAATTATCGTATTTGGACATTGCTGAAGTATGTCAAATCAATGTCGGGACGGTGAGGTCGCGTTTGTCGCGAGCGCGTTCAGCGCTGGCCGAGCGATTGCAAGCCTATCGAATTGATGCAGCATAGTAAATTGAGAAATGAATTGAAAAATGAACACGTGGCATCCACTACGTTCAAGAAAGTGCCGTATGCTAAATGTCGATGAAATCAATGCGCAATTAAAACCCAGTGTCGCGTTGCTCAAGCAGGAAATGCAGCATCTGCGTGCGCCTGCGAGTTTGGAGGCGAATTTGTTAGACGCCTTTGCTAGACAGCATCCACCTAATGCTTGGTGGCGCCGTTGGTTTGCCGAGCCATGGCAATGGAGCGGGGTGCTAGTGATGGGCTTGTTAGTTGGTTTATTGATCGTGAATAAGCCTTTGCTAACTAGCATCGATGCACAGCTCCATGCGACTAAATCATTGCCTACCATGCAGGCCGAAGACTGGCATGAAGAGATTCCATTCGTCGCCTTGGAGAGTGGGGAAACTATACTCAAGCAAGACACGATGCGGATAGTGCGAGCAAATGTTCCGCACACGATGTGGGCATCGCTGGGTGTGCCGGTGAATCCGCAAGAAGCGGGCGAGAGTAGCATTGCAGAGATGCTACTTGGTGAAAATGATGAATATTTAGCGATGCGGCTCATCCCAGGTGAGTGAGTTGGGGCGTGATTGTAGGCGTTTCATTTGGAACGCTTTAGAAATTAAATTGAAGGAGAAAATGATGTCAAGGTCAATCAAACTAGCGAGTGCCGCCTTCGTAGCGGCGTTATGTTCCATTGTCATCGCCGCCACGGCTCAGGCGACCAAAATGAGCGAAGTGAAACCCGAAAAAATATTCATGTTCGAACTACATACCGACGCTGCTGATGCGCAAACTAGCGAAAAGAGCACGAGCATGGAGGCGCGAAAAAAAGAAGCCATGAAAGAAGACATTACGCGGCGGGAAATCATCATCAAGCAAGCCACTATGGGTGGCATGATGAATGGTGCGCAAATTGTTCGTATGGCCGAAAAGACGGTAATAAATGTGCCGTATAGCGCGGAAGTAATCACCGAGAAGCAGCAAAAACTCGCTGATGGCAATCTCATCGCTAGCAAAATAAGTTCGCTCAGTTATCGCGATTCACAGGGACGTACTCGAGAAGAGATTCGCGATGCCAAAGGCGAGGTGCGTTTGATCATGATCCACGACCCGAGTGAAGGCCGCATCACTTTGAATCCTAAGACCAAAACCGCGACCAAAATAATGAGCAGTTTTCGGTTGAAAGATGGTAGCAAGATGCCGATGCATATCGTCACTGAAAATAGGTCAAAATCGGCGGATGGCAAGGAGCTTATCGAAATCAAACTTGAAGGCGAGGTTGAAGCCAAGGCCGATCGTATCATCGTGATGCGACGTAGTGAAAAAGCGGGAGAAGGAAAAGGCGATGCGGGAGAGTCATCAAAGTCCGTGACTATGGATGTGCGAGGGACTGAGGGGGGACGCAGTGCCGGAATGAATTTTGATTTTATGTCGGATGCTGGTGTGGCTACTATTTTTGGCGATATGAAGTGGTCTGCCAAGCGTCAAACAAAAATCTTAGGTAGCCGCGATTTCGATGGTGTCAAAGCCGAAGGTAAGCTGGTCAGTTACGAAATTCCAGCCGGTGAGATTGGTAACACGAATCCCATTTTGGTCAGTGATGAAAGCTGGACCTCACCAGAGCTACAAATCACCGTGTATTCCAAACACAGCGACCCACGCTCAGGCGATAGGATTTATCGATTGCAAAACCTAAAACGTGAAGAAATTCCCGCCAGCATGTTTGCCGTCCCCAGCAATTATAAGCTCAAGGATTTGAGTAAAATGATAGGTAAAGAAATGAAATTCGATGGGATGGGTAAAATGGACAAGGCTGACAAGGCAGCA
>CAYXJI010000140.1:9027-9375 GCA_964465175.1 uncultured Burkholderiaceae bacterium
GAAAAGAAATAGAGGATTGCTTAGTCAAGATGGATAGCGGATTGAATTTAATATTTGGTTCGCTATTTTTTTGGGGTAAATGTGATTCTATGTATAATTCTTCGTGAATAACAATTTTGCCATTTGTGTATTCGGTAAATAAAATTTTAATTCTTTTAAACTAAAAGAGAAATCAATGAAACCATTGTGGAAATTTTTCGCGGCCTTGCTGTTTGTTTGCTCCGGCTTTCAGCACGAAATAAGTGCGCAAGAAAAAGCAGCAAATAGTCAATTGGCAGAGTCAGTCGTCTATAAAATCCTCGTCGCCGAAGAGGCTTTTGAAGCAGCCAAACAGGCGGATCCCCATTT
>CAYXJI010000141.1:0-214 GCA_964465175.1 uncultured Burkholderiaceae bacterium
AGCCAAACAGGCGGATCCCCATTTCAAGAGCTCAGTGCGCTTGGTGGGCGACATACAAGTTATTTCTCAATTAAGTGCAGTTGAAATAGCAGAGAGGTTGAAGGCTGCTGCAGAAAATAAAATGACCGCGCCCAACGCAAATTTAGTCAAAGAAGCGACACCGCAAATCAAGGTCTATAAACTGGTGGTGGATGAGGCGCGCTTTAATCAAGTG
>CAYXJI010000141.1:224-9357 GCA_964465175.1 uncultured Burkholderiaceae bacterium
CTAATTTAAATCAAAATCGAGAGTCTTCAAACGAAGAAGCAAAAGAAAATCAAAGTGGGCGACGCTTTTCCCGCATTTAGTCTTAAGACTGCGGAGGGAAAAGTGATCACGGAGGATGTATTCCAAGGCAAGCTCACTTTACTGAATTTTTACTTCAGTAAATGTGAGCCATGCATTAAGGAGACGCCTGATCTCAATCGTTTTGCAAAAAATAACCCGCAGGTTCAAACGCTGGCGATTACTTTTGATAGTGCGAAACAAGCACAAGACTATGTTGCGCAACATCAGTTCGCTTGGCCTATTTTAGTTGATGGCGACAAATTGATCCGCACGGATATTGGCTTGATGAGTTATCCGTCATTTGCTTTGGTGGATGGACAAGGTAAGGTCTTGGGTTTGGGCGATATCATTGAGCTTGGCATTAATGATCACAAAGCAGAACCAGCATTAGTCGCCTGGATCGCTAAGCTGACCGAGGGAAAAACCTTGCTGCAGAAAGCAGCACCATGAAATTGAGCGTCCTTATCGCAAGCATAGCATTGGTTTGCGCCGACCACGCTTTTGCACAAAGTTCATTGCAAAATCCGATCGATTGGTCAGCAAAGATCGTGTCGGAAAAGGGCGGTCCAACGCTACAAATAACGGCTAAGCTGCAAGCAGGCTGGCATATTTTTTCGCAATATCAATCTAGTGAGGGGCCGACTGCCACCCGTATTCAATTTGCGCCCTCCGCAAGCTATCAACTACTAGGTAAGACGACTGAGCCAGTCAGTATTACTTACTATGAAAAGCTCTTTAAGACCGACGTCAAGTACTTTGAAAAGCAAGTGCAATTCCAGCAAAAAATACGCTGGATGAGCAAGCCAACACCGATTACGGCAAAAATTGAGTTCATGGCGTGTAGGGCCAAGGAATGTCTGCCGCCTGATGAAATTGAGTTATTAATTACCCCCAATCTTTGAGCTGATTTTTGCGCTGTGATCCGAGCGGATATTTATGAGTCTTCTGATGATTTTTGTAGAGTGTTTTTTGCTCGGTTGTGTGGCCTTTACCCTGCCTTGTATTTTTCCTTTGGCACCGTTGACGATAAGTTATTTTGCGCAGCAAAGTGCACGCGGCAAGGCGCTCTTGCCTAGCGCTTTGGGCTATGCCTTATCGATCATTGTGATCTATGTTGGTTTGGGATTGTTGGTGACTTTGGCGTTTGGTGCTGGAGCTTTAAATGAGCTTGCGAGCGACGGCATATTCAATGTTTTTTTGTTTTTTGTGTTGCTGTTTTTTGGTGCCGCCTTATTGGGCTTGTTTGAGTTAAATTTGCCTAGCGCTTGGGTCAATCGCCTTGCTGAAAAGTCGCGCGCTGATGGCATAGTCGGCTTGTTCTTTATGGCGGCGACTTTGGCCGTCGTCTCTTTTTCTTGCACCGGCCCTTTAATTGGTAGCATTTTGGTGACGGTAAGTGTGAGTACAAGCAGCGCGCAAAGCTATCTTGCGCCGACGATAGGTATGTTGGGTTTTTCTAGTGCCTTGGCTGGTATTTTTTTTATGTTTGCCCTGTTTCCTAATGCGCTGCGACGCTTGCCTAAATCCGGTGCTTGGCTCAATTCGATAAAAGTGACCTTGGGTTTTATTGAGGTGGGATTGGCGTTTAAATTTCTCTCAACGGCCGATTTGGCGTATCACTGGAATCTCTTGTCGCGTGAGCTTTTTATCGGTATTTGGATACTGCTCAGTTTTTTGCTAGGACTCAATTTGTGGGGCAAGCTTCCTCTGCCACATGCGCCAGTGTTATCAGGTGTGAGCCAGATACGCGCTGGTTTTATTGGCTTGTGCTTTGCTTTTTCACTTTACCTCGCCAGCGGTTTTTTTGGGAACTCTCTTTGGGCTCTGAGTGGATTTTTGCCACCACCGATTACCCACAGTGCGATGCCAATGAAGGCGTTCGCTAGCGTCAAAAAATACAGTGATTTTTTACATATGCCACATGGTATTGACGGCTACTTTGACTATGGCGAGGCGCTGGCTTATGCCAAACAAGTCGGTAAGCCACTTTTGCTCGATTTTACGGGGCATGGCTGCGTCAACTGCCGCCAAATGGAAGCAGAAGTTTGGTCACATCCGGCTGTCCTCGCACTGCTTAAAGAAAAGTACGTGGTAGTTTCGCTGTACACCGATGATAAAACGCCCCTCGCGGCAAATGAGCAATTTGATTCAGCGATATTGAAAACACGGGTGAACACCGTGGGCAAAAAATTTAAGCACCTGCAGGCGAGTCGTTTTGCTAGTATCTCTCAGCCTTATTATGTGCTACAGAACGCGGACGAAAAATTGCTTGTGACGCCACCGATAGGCGTGGAGCTAGATGTGCAGCAATACTTGACGTATTTAGAGCGAGGTTTGGCTGCATTTGCGAAGTGAGTTCGTCAATGAAAATAATGAATTTTACGCGACGATTCGCTGCTAAGAGAGTTAGTGCTGAATCTGGGTTAAACTCTCATTTTTAGAAAAACTCTCGTCTACTCTCATCATGAGCACAACCAAGCCCTACGGATTTACCACCACCATCCTACACAACGACCGTCAAAAAGCGATAGAACACGGTTCGCCACATAAGCCTATCCACACTTCTGTCACCTATGGCTACAAAAACGCCAGAGAATTAGCCGACGTATTTCAAGGTAAACAAGCTGGTTATCGTTATGGTCGCCAAGGCAATCCTACCGTGTCGGCTTTGGAAGATAAAATTACCAAGATGGAAGAGGGCAGTGCTAGCCTGTGTTTTGCTACTGGCATGGCAGCGATTGGTGCCGTGTTTCAGGGCTTGTTGCGCCAAGGTGATCATATTATTTCTTCGCGTTTTTTGTTTGGGAACACAAATAGTGTTTGGCAAACTTGTGCCGAGCAGGGTATCCGACTCTCTCTGGTCGATGCGACCAATGTTGCCGAAGTAGAAGCCGCGATCACACCAGCAACCCGCATGGTGTTTGTGGAAACCATCGCCAATCCGCGCACCCAAATTGCCGATCTCAAACGCATAGGCGAGCTCTGTCAACAACGTGGTATTTTGTATGTGGTTGATAACACCATGACTTCGCCGTATTTGTTTCGCCCTAAAGGCGTGGGGGCTGGCTTGGTGGTGAATTCCTTGACCAAGTCGATTGCCGGTCATGGCAATGTGCTCGGTGGTGCATTGACCGATACGGGTTTGTTTGATTGGGCGAGCTATCCCCATATCGCGCCAAATTTCCGTAAATTGGCATCGGCGCAGCAAGGCATGGCGCAGCTTCGTGCTAAGGCATTGCGAGATTTTGGCGCCTCTCTTGCACCGGAGGCGGCACATCACATCGCGGTTGGTGCTGAGACTTTAGCGCTGCGCATGGAAAGAGAAAGTGAAAATGCGTTGAAACTGGCGCGTTTGTTAGAGGCCGATCCACGCGTGGCGGTGGTGCATTATCCGGGCTTGGAATCGCATCCTCAATATGAATTAGCGAGTGATTTGTTCCGCGCTTATGGTGCTTTATTAAGTTTTGAATTGAAACCAGAAATAGACTGCTTCGACTATTTAAATCACTTGAAACTAGCGATTAACGCCACACATCTAGGCGATACGCGCACGCTAGTGATTCCGGTTGCGCATACGATATTCTTTGAAATGGGGCCTGAGCGTCGCGCAGAGATGGGGATCGTTGATTCTTTGATTCGCGTTTCAGTGGGGATAGAAGATGCCGCAGATTTATTGCAGGACTTTGCTGATGCTTTGAATCAGTTTTAATTGATCAGTTTTAGTTGATCAGTTCTAATTGCTAGGGCGCGACGAAGTTCTTCGCCGCGCCTATCGTTGTTAAGTGCTTAAAAAATAGCTTGAATTTATCTTTACCCCGTCCAGGAGCACCATGTTCTCATTCATTTTGCCTATAGCAGTTCGCATGACGCAACGCGATTGGCGTGCGGGTGAACTTCGTTTCTTGTTGATCGCCTTGATGGTGGCGGTTGCTTCCTTGTCTTCCGTGGGCTTTTTTGTTGACCGTATGCGTAATGGCTTGGAGCGCGATGCGCATCAGGTATTGGGAGCGGATTTGTTGGTGGTGTCGACCGAAGGCATACGCCCCGAGTGGAAACAGTTAGCCCAAGAATATGGCTTAAAGACTGCAGAGACGGTGGTTTTCCCTAGTATGGCCTTGGCGGGGGAAGGTGATGCCGCTACGACAAAACTAGTGACCTTGAAAGCGGTGACGGATGCGTATCCTTTGCGCGGCAAATTGAAGCTCTATCAAGGTGAAAAAGAAGTCGCAGTGGATGGCGTGCCGGCTGCGGGTACGGCCTGGGTTGATCCGGCTTTGTTGGGCAGTTTGAAGATTGCAATTGGTGGCAAACTCAGCATGGGTGAGAAGCAGTTTACCGTGACCCAAAGCATCGCATCGGAGCCAGATCGTGGCGCAGGTTTCCTCGGTTTTTCACCACGCGTGATGATTGCTGAGCAGGATTTGGCAGCGACGAAATTAATTCAAGACGGTTCGCGTATAACGTATCGCCTCTTGTTGGGCGGTGATCAGCAAGCAGTAGAAAATTTCAGAGTAAGTCTAGACAAAAGTCTCACCGAGCAAAAAATGAAAGGTGTGCGCATCGAAACCATCGCCAATGGCAATGAGCAACTGCGCACCACCCTAGATCGTGCCGAACAGTTTTTATCGATGGTGAGCATGTTGTCGGCGATGTTGGCCGCAGTCGCGGTAGCCATGGCAGCGCGTCGTTTTATGTTGCGCCATATCGATGCCTGCGCGATGTTGCGTTGTTTGGGGTTAAGCCAAAATCAAGTGACGAGTATGTATCTGCTCGAATTTTTGATGTTGGGAATCCTGGGCAGTATTGCTGGTGTGCTGATCGGTTTTGCTGGACATTTCCTATTGTTGGAATGGTTGGGCGGTTTGGTTTCTGTGGATTTGCCCGCGGCACGTTTGCTGCCAGCATGGCAGGGCATCGCGGTTGGTATTTTGCTGTTGATCGGGTTCGCCATGCCACCGATTTTGCAATTGCGCGGTGTGCCGCACAATCAAGTGATACGCCGTGAACAAGATGCACCGAAAGCCATGACACTGGCGACTTATGGTTTGGGTTTAGGGATTTTCATCGCTCTGTTGTTGTGGCAAACCGGTGATGTCAAAGTCGGCACTATGGTCGCCGTTGGGTTTATTGCCGGTCTTTTGTTATTCTCTTTTATCGCTTGGCTGAGTATCTTTGCGCTCAGACGTTTGCGCACGAGTTTTAATTTTGCCGCTTGGCGCTTTGCGATCACGGCATTACAACGTCGTCCTGGTGCCACCTTGGTGCAAGTGGTTTCTTTGTCTTTGGGATTGATGGCTTTACTCTTGTTGACCGTGGTACGCGGCGATTTGATCGGCGCGTGGAAACAATCCACTCCCGCCGATGCGCCGAATCATTTCGTGATTAATATTCAGCCTGATCAAAAAGAAGAAATCGCCAAGCGTGTGGAGAATTTCGCCAAGCCTATGATTTACCCCATGATACGCGGGCGTTTGATACAGATTAATGATCAAGTGTTGAAACCGAATTCGTATCAAGATGAACGCGCGAACGCCTTGGTGGAACGAGAATTTAATCTATCAACGATGACTGAGTTGCCCGCTTTGAATAAAGTGGTGGCCGGTGAGTGGTACAAAGATGTCAGTGCCACGGTGGCAGAAGCCTCGGTGGAAGAGGGCTTGGCTAAAACTTTGAAACTGACTTTAGGCGATCAGATGGTATTCGATATCGCGGGTCAAAAAGTCTCTGCCAAAGTGACCAGCTTGCGCAAATTGGATTGGGGGTCGATGCGTGTAAATTTCTTCGTGGTGATTAATCCCAAAGCCATGCAGGATATGCCGCAGACTTTCATTACCGCGTTCCGCGTGCCGGATCAGCAAAAACAATTCACCAATCAACTCACACTCGATTTTCCGAATTTGACGGTGATGGATGTCGGTGCGATTCTTAAACAGTTACAAGATATTTTGGATCAAGTAATTACCGCCGTTGAGTTTTTGTTTTTGTTCACTTTGGTTTCTGGTGTCTTGGTCTTATATGCAGCACTCGCTGGCTCACAAGACATCCGTATGCGCGAGGCAGCGTTGTTACGTGCACTGGGCGCAACGCGCAAGCAATTGTCGCAAGCGCAGTGGGTAGAATTTTTATTAGTCGGAAGCCTAGCGGGCGCACTCGCCGCTTGCGGTGCGTTAGCGATCGGCTGGGCATTGGCGACTTTTGCATTCAAATTCGCCTGGACCTTCTCACCGGAGGTGATAGGCGCAGGCGTCGTGGTCGGTGCCATCTGCGCGCTAATTGGTGGTTGGCTAGGTTTGCGCAATGTCTTGAATCAACCGCCTTTGTTGTCACTGCGGAATAGCTAAGAAGAATTATGCCAAAACAAGAAAAACAAGAAGAAAAATCTAATTTGTACGAGTTAATCGGCGGTGCTGAAAAACTCAGGGAAATGGTGGATCGATTCTATGATTTGATGCAATTGGAAGCCGAGTTTGCTGGCATCCATCATCTGCATCCTCAGCCCAATGATAGTTCGCGCGATAAATTGTTTTGGTTTTTGTCCGGCTGGATGGGCGGGCCTGATCTCTACATAGAGCAATTCGGCCATCCACGTTTACGCGCTAGACATTTACCCTACGCGATTGGCATTGCTGAGCGCGATCAATGGTTGCGCTGCATGGCCTGGGCGATGCAAGATGTCGGCATTGCCCCAGCTTTGCAAGAACACCTAATGAGCTCGTTCTATCAGACCGCAGATTGGATGCGTAATACGCCTGGGTAAGCGATGAAGTCGGCACAAGTTCGTCGGGCAGGTGAAACCCGCGCCGCCCAAACCTAGAGCGCGTGATAGAGCTAAGAATATGACGCTGCTCTTCCTTCATCCCTGACCTTCTAGCGCCTGTGGAAGAGGAGGGCGTAAAGCACAAAATTCACACATAAAACACTATTCATGACTACTGTAGAAATCATCTTACTCGTCGCCATTGCCGTGGTCGTCCTCTTGCAATTGTTAATGTTACTGCGTAAACCGAGCGCGAACCAGGATGCTCAGTTAATGGCGTTGCAAACACAGGTGCAGCAATCTCAAGAACGCACTGAGCGCGGTCTGCGCGAGCAAGTGCAATTGTCGGCGCAGGCGACCCGGCAGGAATTGGGCGGCAACTTCACCCAGCTACAACAAACGCTCGCCGCACAATTAACTAGCGTCGCGACCCTACAAAATAATCAGATCGATGGGTTCTCACAGCAGTTAGTCAAGCTCAATGAAAGTAATGCGCAACAGTTAGAGCAGATGCGTCAGGCGCTGATACAACAAGGTCAAAGTGCGCGTGATGAACAAGGTGTGGGTTTGAAGCGTTTCGCCGACACCCTGAATCAAACCTTGAATAATATGACCGAATCGAATGCGCAGCGCATGTTAGAAATTCGCGCTACCTTAGAACAAAAAATTCAACAACTGCAAGCCGATAATGCTGGCAAGTTAGAAGAAATGCGCAAGACAGTGGATGAAAAATTGCATGCGACTTTAGAACAGCGTTTGAGTGCATCGTTTAAACAAGTGTCCGAGCGTTTGGAAAAAGTTCATCAAGGCTTAGGCGAAATGCAGCAATTGGCGATCGGCGTTGGCGACTTAAAACGTGTGCTCACCAACGTAAAAACACGCGGCACTTGGGGCGAAGTGCAATTAGAAATGGTCTTGGAACAGATGCTCACGCCAGACCAGTACGCCAAGAACGTCGAGACCATACCCAATAGCGGCGAGCGCGTAGAATTTGCGATTAAATTGCCGGGTAAAGAGGAAGGCCGTGCGCCGGTGTGGATGCCGATCGATGCTAAATTCCCTAAGGAGCAATACGAACGCTTATTAGACGCGGCCGAGCGTGCCGATGCAGAAGGTGTCGCGCAAGCGGGCAAAGAATTGGAACGCGCGATTCGCAGCGAGGCAAAAACCATCGCGGAAAAATACCTCTCACCACCACTCACCACCGATTTTGCCATCTTGTTTTTACCCACCGAAGGCCTATACGCGGAAGTCATGCGTCGCCCCGGTTTAGCCGATGAATTACAACGCACACACCGTGTTTCCATCTCGGGCCCATCGACGCTTTCCGCTTTACTTAATAGCTTGCAGATGGGCTTTAGAACATTGGTGTTAGAGAAGCGTTCGTCAGAAGTCTGGCAAGTATTGGGTGCGGTGAAAACTGAGTTCAGTAAATTTGGCGACGTTTTAGCGGCGACTAAAAATGCCTTGGTAAAAGCTGCAGACAATATTGATAAAGCCGAAGTACGCACGCGTCAAATGACGCGTAAATTGAAATTAGTCGAAGCCTTACCGACGGATGCGGCGCAGAGTTTGTTAGGGTTGGCGGATGGTGGGGATAATGCTGGTGAGGATGGGGAAACCAGTTAGCCTGATCTCCTCTCCCTTGCTTTGCGTTCATTTTTTTGCGGGCTTAGTCGGCTATGGCGGGCTTCGCTTTGCACAGCGCGAACCAAGCTTCAATTGTAATCACTGTGCGGGATTGGCGCCCTCGGCGTGGATTTGATTGACCGCCGCAATTAATTCCTCGCTTAAGCGGATGTCCGTGGCGCGGATGTTTTCTTCTAGCTGTAGCAAATTCGTTGCGCCAATAATCGTACTCGCCACAAACCAGCGTGAATAACACCAAGCGAGTGCCAATTGCGTTGGCGTTAGTCCATGTGCCCGCGCCAAAGCCGTATAACGGGCGCTGCTTGCGATGACTTCTGGGCGCATATAGCGCGGGCTCCAGGTCGCTGGAAATTGGGTTAAGCGACCTTTCGCATGAATATCGTCCACGTATTTGCCAGTTAAGCGTCCGAAGGCTAGAGGGCTGTAAGCTAGTAAGCCGACTTGTTCGCGATAGCAGGTTTCGGTTAATCCTTGTTCATAGCTCCGGTTCATTAAGTGATAAGGATTTTGAATAGCGATAATCCGCGCCTGTTGTTTGCGTTCGGCATGCTTGATAAATTCGCTGACGCCCCATGGGGTTTCGTTCGAGACGCCGATGTGACGAATTTTGCCTACTTTGACTAGGCTATCGAGCACTTCTAGCGTTGCTTCGATTGCGATGCATTC
>CAYXJI010000142.1:0-9333 GCA_964465175.1 uncultured Burkholderiaceae bacterium
ACATGGATGATTTCATTTTGGGAGTAAACTTTGTAATGGCGCCCAGATGTTTTCCATCATTGTGGGATGCGCTTGTTCCGTTAAATGAATGCGATCAGCTTGAAATAGTTCAGGCTTATTCGCGACGCCTTTGAGTAAGAAAGGAACCAAGGCTGAATTGCTTTCTTTCGCTAGCTTGGCATACATGGCAAAAAATTTCTCGGTGTAAGCTTTGCCATAATTAGGGGGGATTTGCATTGCCACTAAAAGAGGTTTGGCCTTGCTTGCTTTGACCATCTGCAGCATCTCGCGAAAATTTTGCTCGGACACATTTAAATCTAAACCGCGAAGCGCATCATTTCCACCAAGCTCTATGATCACAATGGCGGGTTGATGCGTTTTGAGTACGGCACCTAAACGGGTCTTGCCGCCACTGCTCGTTTCGCCGCTAATGCTGGCATTGACGACTTTGATTGCGATCTTCTTTTCCTGCAAACGTTGCTCAAGTAGGGCAACCCAACCGGTGTTACGTGCTAGCCCATATTCTGCAGATAAACTATCTCCGAGCACGAGTAGTGTTTTTGGTGCAGAATGCGCATTAGTCGACACTAACAATAAGAAAAACACCGACATAACGAGACTAAAGACATTTAGTTTTTTCTTAAATTCTGAAACCATAAATTTGACATGAACCTTTCTAATAAAGCCAATATTTCAACCGCAGTTGCAAGCAATACGCCAGCGATTCAAGTAAAAAATTTAAGCAAACGCGTAGCTGATGCGACTGGCGAATTAAGTATTCTACATAATATCGAGTTTACTGCCGAAGCGGGAGAGACCTTGGCAATTGTTGGTGCTTCTGGCTCTGGAAAATCGACATTATTGGGTATTCTGGCCGGCTTAGATACGCCAACAGAGGGTACGGTTCTGTTGGGGGGCACGGATATTTTCTCTTTGGATGAAGATGGTCGTGCCTTATTGCGTAAAAATCAGCTCGGCTTTGTGTTTCAATCATTTCAGTTGCTGATGCATTTGAATGCCCTAGAAAACGTGATGCTACCCTTAGAACTACGTGGTGATAAAGAGGCGAAAAGCAAGGCGGAAGAGATGCTGAGAAAAGTGGGCTTAGCCAGCCGCTTGAAACACTATCCTAAATTTTTATCCGGCGGTGAGCAACAGAGAGTTGCGCTCGCTAGAGCCTTCGTCACCGAGCCACCTTTGTTATTTGCCGATGAACCAACAGGAAGCTTAGATGCCGCCACCGGTGAATCGGTGATCCAACTCATGTTTGAATTAAATCGTGAACGTGGTTCGACTTTGGTTTTGGTCACCCATGATTTGTCGATCGCTGCGCGATGCGGGCGGACAATATCGATTGCTGCTGGGCGATTGGTCTCGTAGTTAAATTTTCGTTAAATAAAAAAATGGCTCAATTTTAATTGAGCCATTTTTTTTAGAATCGGTAAGTGATGACCGAGAAAATTGTGACTGGCGTGCGCTGTTGCAAGAACGGATTCTTGTTGGAGTCGCCTAAAGCATGGCGTGCAGAAATGCCGGTGGATAATGACCAACTTGGATCAATATTCCAATTCCAGCTGGTACCTAAACGCAATTCTGAACGTAGTGCATTATTCGGTAGTGGCAATCCACTGAAATTTTGATTGTACTTACTATCAATTTGATTCCATAAACTGCCGTTGCTATAACTCTGACTACCCCAATTAATACTGAAGGCCGTCGTTAGGCGGTGTTTTTTATTGAAAACGCTACTCGCCTTCGCGCCTATGCTCAGCTGTGCGCCACGTTCGTTACCACTGCTAAATCCTACCGATGAAGTCAAGCTATAGCGCGGATTGATTCTGTAGTTTAAATAGGCACCCGTAGTCACCGTTGAGCTAAGGAATTTTTGACTATGGAAGCTCGTGCGATTGAATTCATTTTGCTTGAGATTGTTCGATTCATACGGACTCTCAATGTCGAATTGCACACCGTATTCTAGTTTGTCTGATTTTGAAAAATTCAAACTAGAAAGCTTATTCGTATTGAGATATAAGCCTCGTTTGCCTTGCTTAGCTGCGCTATTTTCAAATGCACTGGACATAGTCGTTGTGTCCAATGTCGAGAAAACGAATGCCGCTGGAGTGGCACTAGGATTTTTAATTGGAGAAAATTGATAGCTAGCAGAATTTTGTGCCGACGCATGAAACGCAGCAGACAAAATAGCGAAACAAATCATTTTTTTCATCATATTCACTCTTTAAATATGCATGCCCGCGAGTATTGCGATGCCGAGACCCGCTGCCGCAACACCATAAGATCCGTATTGCAGCCACTTTTTTTTGGTTAATAAAGCGATTGCCGCTAAGGAAATCGCAATTTGTATTGCCGTCATCGCCTGTGCCCAGCGATGATGTTGGTGCAGGGCTGCTTCTGACGAGGCTTCTAATTCTACTACCTGTTTCTCAAAAGATTGTGCTTCTTTTTTGATGTCTTCCTTTTCTTTTTTGTAACGTTCTATGTCTAATTTGTATTTTTCGTTATCGACGCCAGGAATAGACAAAGCAAGTTCTGCTAAGTTCTGTTTGTTTGATTTTGATTGATAATGACTCCAGCTATTGGCGGCATCGGTTTTTGAGATCGCTGCGCTGTTCTTGAGCATCGCCGCTTGATTTTGTGTGGCACCGCCTTCGTAGCCGATTAAGGCGCCAACTGTCGCCATAATCGCCGTCATGACCGCTATCTTGCTGGAAAAATCATCATTGCTATGTACTGCATGTTCGAGTTCGTGGTCGTGTGGGCCATGAACATGAAATCCGTGTCCTGACATGTTGCTTCCTATTTTCTTGTGTAAGTAATAATTGCGTAGTGTAATTGATTCGATGCTGCGACAAAATACTCGCGACTTTTCTCCTGCCAAATGCTGGGATCTATGCTTGGAAAAAATGCATCGCATTGATATTCTTGTTGGATTTCAGTCACAATGAGAGACTGTGCAAAAGCCAAAGCTTGTTGATAAATCTCAGCCCCTCCAATCACAAACGCGGTTTTACCTGCGACGAGTTCTAAAGCGGCGGGAATCGAAGTGACGCTATCGACGCCCGCGTGTTGCCATTCCGTATTTCTGGTTACGACAATGTTTTGACGATTGGGTAACGGGCGGCCAATAGAGTCGAAGGTCTTACGACCCATGACAATTGGGTGACCAGAGGTGCTACGTTTGAAGTGGGCTAAGTCTTCAGGTAAATGCCAAGGCAGTTGGTTGTTAATGCCGATGCCATGATTTTTGTCGGTGGCGACGATGATGCTTAAGTTGGGTACGGAGTCAGACATAGTGAGCGAGTTTAGAATTTCGTTTAAACA
This sequence comes from uncultured Burkholderiaceae bacterium, assembly GCA_964465175.1. Lineage (GTDB taxonomy): Bacteria > Pseudomonadota > Gammaproteobacteria > Burkholderiales > Burkholderiaceae_D > Undibacterium. The sequence continues at coordinate 3,340 of CAYXJI010000142.1, forward strand.
GCGACTGGCGCTTTAATGTGTGGATGGAACTCATAGTTTTCAATTGCGAAATCTTCAAATCGATAGTCAAAAATAGAGTCGGCTTGACGCAAAATGTTTAAGCGGGGAAGCGGGAAAGTCTGACGTGAGAGCTGTTCTTTGACTTGGTCTAAATGATTGCTATAAAGGTGGCAATCGCCGCCAGTCCAAATGAAATCGCCCACTTCTAATCCAGTTTGTTGTGCCACCATGTGCGTCAATAAAGCGTAAGAGGCGATATTGAATGGGACACCTAAGAAGATGTCTGCACTACGTTGATACAACTGGCAGGAAAGGCGACCATTTGCCACATAAAACTGAAAAAAAGCATGACAGGGCGGTAGTTTCATTTGCGGAATATCGGCGACATTCCATGCTGATACAATCAGTCTACGAGAATCAGGATTGGTTTTAATTTGTTCGATTAACTGAGCGATTTGATCGACATGACCACCGTCAGGCAAGGGCCAGCTACGCCATTGAGAGCCATAGACTGGGCCTAAATTACCATGCTCGTCGGCCCATTCATCCCAAATCGAAACGCCATTTTCTTTTAGATATTTTGTGTTGGTAGAGCCCGCCAGAAACCAGATTAATTCGTGAATAATCGATCTTAAATGCAGTTTTTTTGTGGTGACAAGTGGAAAGCCCGCACGTAAATCGAAGCGCATTTGATAGCCAAACACCGAGAGTGTACCGGTACCAGTGCGATCGGTTTTAACGTGGCCATGTTGTTGCACGTGGCGCATAAAATCGAGATATTGTTGCATTTTGTTTAGCTTTAAAAAATGTTGAAGTGCTGCGCAAAAAATTGTTTTATCTTGCTAGGGATTTTCTGAAAAAAATAAAACAGCCTTGTCACTTGAAATGGCAAGGCTGTTTGATTTCAGAGTAGTTGCTCAGTATAACATTTTAGACGCGCATACTTTCTTCATGACCATCTTGATTACCAGGTGCGACCAAAGGAATACTCATTTCAAAGCGCGCACCTTGGTCGGGGTCGCTGGTAACACGGATGTCGCCACCAAGGACGTTAGTGATAATGTTGAAAGTGATGCTGAGGCCAAGGCCGCTGCCACCTTTGCCAAATTTTGTGGTGAAAAATGGTTCGAAAATGCGTTTGATAATGCCGGGAGGAATACCTTTGCCTGAGTCTTCAAACACAATTAAAACATGATCGCCTTGTAGTCGCGCCATGCAACGCATATAGCCTTGGCTCATGCCATCTAATCCATGCACCACGGCATTATTAACGAGATTACTAAACACTTGCCCTAGTGGGCCAGGGTAACTATCTAGTTCTATATCATCAGGAATATCTAATTCTAAATTGAAGGGGGTTTTTCGTAAGCTGGAATGCAGCAAGGCGGCCAGCTCTTGAAATACTACAACTAAAGTAAATTTACGGCGTTGCGCACTCGATTGATCCACCGCGACTTGTTTAAAATCACCGACTAATTGCGCAGCTTGTTGTAAACCACGCATTAATAATTTGCTAGACTCCGTCGCCGCTTCGACATAGTGCGACAAATCCGAGCGACGCATCGTGCCTTCCGTCATGGTTTTATTGAATTGCCGCGTTTCGTCACTGAGCGTGCTCGCAACCAATAAGCAATTTCCTAGTGGTGTATTAAGTTCATGCGCGACGCCAGCTACCATCGATCCAAGGGCTGCCATGCGTTCAATGCGCGCTAATTCATTTTGCGCGCTATTGACACTTGCTAATGCGGCCTCTAAATGATGATTCGCATTTTCTAACTCTTGGGTGCGCAGTTTTACTTTGGATTCTAGCGTGCCCGAGTATTCCAATAATTGTTGGTTTTTGATCTCTAATTCTTTAAATGAGCGTTGTAAGGCTTGCCGTGTCGCTTCTAGACTCTCTGCTAAGTGTCCGATTTCGTCTTTGCGGTTGAACGAGATCACTTCATTTAATTCACCATTGGCAAGCAAATCGGATTTCTCAATCAATTGCTTGATGGGCAGTACTAAGCGCCATTGCAAAACCACAAAAATACACACAACAGATAATAGGAATGAGGTGGCCGTGACAAAAATCGCGCGATAGAGATTAGCCTCAATTTCGTCACGCATAATGTCTTCAGCAAAGGTGAGCTGCACTTCACCGATGACTTGTTCGCCATGCATGATGGGTTCTGATTTGGTACGGAACCCGCCTTTTTGGGTGGCTCTGCGTGAGGTCGTGATGAAGGTTTTTTTGTCAGGCAGCGTGATAACGTTGATCTCGGAGACATTGGGGTTGGAGAATACAACTTCACTGGAGAGATTGGCTATTTCCGGCGTGATTTGCCAGACGGGTTCGCTTAAGATGACGGCGAGAATCGCTGCCGAACGCTTATGATCATCTTCTAACTTTTTTAATCCGTCTGTTTTAATTGTTTTGATTTGGATAGGGATTAAAACCAGTGAAGTCACCAACAAGCCGAAGAAAACCGCGAGAACCACGGCTAGGCGCAATGTAATGCGGCTGAAAATAGAGGAGATGAACGAAGGTTCTTTCATCACTTCACCGCTTTCTTTTCTTCGCAAGGGCTCAACAGCATATGTCGTCTCTCGTTTTTTCGCTTCGCGCATCTTGCCAGAGAAGCGAGTCACTAGTGGTTGCAGGAAGGCGCTGAAAATGGTTTATTCCTGTTGATGTTTGTAACAGGAAATTATTTCTGATGGTAGAAGGTTTTGGCACTTTGCACAAGTGACCAAAGGGCACTTGTGCATATTCAAGCTAGACTTGGGGCGAAAACATACAAAGGAGAGAGCGTTGGGGCAAAATATTGAAACAAATGACAATAATTGCTGGTGGTTTTAGTGATTTTCGCGAGCGTGATTAATCGTATATTTCGGAATTTCTATCGTAATATCTTTCTCACCTAGCTTCACTTGGCAAGACAAGCGTGAAGTCGCTTCTAGGCCCCAAGCCGCGTCGAGCAAATCTTCTTCATCATCGCTCGATTCATTTAGCGAATTAAAACCCTGACGAATAAGCACATGACAAGTGGTGCAGGCACAGGACATTTCGCAAGCGTGTTCAATTTCGACCTTGTTTTCGACCAGCGCCTCGCATAAGGATTTTCCTTCGTCAACTGCGATAGTTTTACCATTAGGGCAGAGTTGGGCGTGTGGCAGGATAGTAATAATAGGCATGAGATTCTTTATCGTGAAAATTATTCAAACTCGTTGAGGTTTTTACCTGCGAGTGCACTGCGCACGCTTTGATCCATACGGCGCGCAGCAAATTCTTCTGTGCCATCGGCCAGTGCAGTAATCGCAGCTTTGATCGCATCGTGATCGCTGCCTTGCTTGTTTAGACGTAGCGTTTCAATTAGTGTTTCTATTTGTTGTAATTCATCAGCGCTTAATAATTGCCTATCGCCCGCCAAGGCAGATGCTATCGCCAATAACAAACGATCCGCCTCGACTTGCTCTTCACGCAAAGCACGGGCTTGCATGTCGGTGTCGGAGGAGCTAAATGAGTCTTGCAACATACGTGCGATTTCATCGTCGGCCAGACCATACGAAGGCTTGACGACGATGGAAGACTCGACGCCTGAGCGCATTTCTCGTGCAGAGACGGATAACAAACCATCGGCATCGACTTGATAAGTGATCCGAATCCGCGCTGCACCTGCTGCCATGGGCGGTATGCCACGCAATTCAAATTTAGCCAGAGAACGACAGTCACTGACTAGTTCGCGTTCGCCTTGTACGACATGAATCGCTAAGGCAGTTTGACCATCTTTGAATGTCGTAAATTCTTGGGCGCGTGCACAAGGAATCGTGGAGTTACGTGGGATGACTTTTTCGGACAAGCCGCCCATGGTCTCAATGCCCAAGGACAAAGGAATCACGTCTAATAACAACCAATCGTCTCCGGCAGCGCGATTGCCCGCTAAGAGGTTTGCTTGTATTGCAGCACCGAGCGCAACGACTTTATCTGGATCGATATTCGCTAATGGGGTTGTTTGAAAAAACTCAGCAACGGCTTTGCGTACATGGGGCATGCGCGTTGCGCCTCCGACCAGTACGACGCCATCAATATCATCGACGCTTAATTTAGCGTCGCGTAAGACTTTGCGGCAAGGCGTCATCGTCTTAATGACCAGATTTTCGGTGATCTCAGTAAAAATCGCTTTAGTAATCTGTAAATGCACGACTTCATTGTTTGAGAGCTTGGCATCGATATAAGTCGAGGTTTGCGTCGATAAAATTTCTTTGGCTTCGCGCGCTTTGACCATTAACACGCTGGTGTCGGCATCGTTTAATAAAGATAAACCGGCTTCCTGCAAAATCCAGCAAAACAAGCGGTGATCGAAGTCATCGCCGCCAAGTGCAGAGTCGCCACCCGTTGATAGAACTTCGAAGACACCTTTGCTCATACGTAATATGGAAATATCGAAAGTGCCGCCACCTAAATCGTACACCGCATAGACGCCTTCTGAGCCATTATCGAGGCCATAGGCAATCGCCGCAGCGGTGGGTTCATTGAGCAAACGTAGTACATTCAAACCAGCGAGTTTCGCTGCATCTTTGGTGGCCTGGCGTTGCGCGTCATCGAAGTACGCTGGAACGGTAATGACCGCGCCGACTAGATCGTCACCTAAGGCATCTTCCGCTTGTTGGCGCAAAGTCGCGAGAATTTGGGCTGAGACTTCGACCGGACTTTTGATGCCAGCAACGGTTTTTAATTGCACCATGCCGGGCTCATCGTGAAAATCGTAAGGCAGATTTTCGGCATGCGCGATATCTTTGAGGCCGCGCCCCATGAAACGCTTTACGGAAACGATGGTGTTTTTAGGGTCTGTCGTTTGCTCGGCTTGTGCTTTAAAACCGATGTGGGCATGACCGTTCGGCAAATATCTGACCACCGATGGTAATAAGGAGCGACCTTCCTCATCATTCAAAATCTCAGGAATACTATTGCGCACCGTGGCAACTCAGGAGTTGGTTGTTCCCAAATCAATGCCAACGGCCAATCGATGTTGATGCTGGGCCGTGGACATGCCGGGTTCTGAAATTTGCAGTAATGCCATAATCTTGTCTTGAAGAAGACGCTAAGCGTCGTCGGTTTTTATTAATCTGAAGCTGGTATTTAATTGAATAAGCAATCGTTTACTTAATCATCGAATGCAGCGATATCGGACAGAAATTTTTCTAAAAATAGGCAAGCGCGGATCTCTTTTGCGGCTGATTGAAAATCAGTATTAGTGATCGCTGCACCAGCTTTGGCCGTCATTGTCGTTAAACTTGCTTGCACTTCTTTTTCGAGTTGCATCATCGCCGCCATATCATGGCTGTGCCGCGCATCGTCGAAGGCTTCGCGCCACTCCATTTGCTGCATCAAAAAACTCGCAGGCATGCTGGTGTTCGATTCAGTCTGCAAATCCACGCCGTTCAAATGACATAGATAAGTCGCACGTTTCAGTGGATCTTTTAAAGTTTGATACGCTTCATTGGCTTGCGTTGCCCACTGCATCGCCACACGCTTTTCTGCATCACCCGCTTGTACAAATTTATCCGGATGGACGGTAGATTGCACTTCGCGGTAGGCTGTATCGAGCTGCCCACGATCTAGCTCAAATTGCTTAGGCAAATTAAATAATGCGAAGTGATTTTGCATTGTCATGTTTCGTTTGCCTTAGCTTAAATCCGGAAGCTCTCGCCACAGCCGCACTCGTCTTTGACGTTAGGGTTGTAGAACTTAAAGCCTTCGTTTAAGCCTTCGCGTGCAAAGTCTAACTCGGTGCCATCGATATACGGCAAGCTCTTAGGATCGACGAATACTTTGACGCCGTGGGTTTCGAAGATTTGATCTTCGTCACCAACTTCGTCCACATATTCCAATTTATACGCAATTCCTGAGCTACCCGTAGTGCGATCGCCGAAGCGCTTGCCTATGCCTTTGCCGCTACGTTCCATATAACGGATGACGTGTTTTGCTGCTTTTTCTGTCAGAGTAATCGC
>CAYXJI010000143.1:0-1460 GCA_964465175.1 uncultured Burkholderiaceae bacterium
GTTTTGCGTAAGTCCTATAATAAAGCATTATCTCGACAGGCTTACATTAACCCCAACCATCATAGGCATGAACAAGAAAATTTCCTGGGCATTTAGTAGAGCACGTCCCTTCTCTCTCCTGCGCGAAATCGCACAACTTTTTTTCATCAACACGATCATTGCTATTTTCCTAGTGTCCGTGATGAAAGTCGGACCTGACTTTAGTGTTACTTGGGTCTTTTCTATGTTGATAGGAACCTCTATCAACCTCACCATCACCGGTATGCGGTGGGTCATCTGGCGCGATACCAAACCACATCGTCCTAGTTTTTTACTCATGTGTGCTGCGTCCGCACCGATAGGTTATTACCTGGGTGGTGTGTTGGGCATGCTCATTTATCGCCAAAAAATACCGAGTTTTTTTTCTATACTTAGCAGTGGGAACTTGCCTGTTGTTATCATGTGCGTTTTCATCAGTCTGTTCGCGGGTATCTTTTTTTGGAATCAATCGAAACTCGCCGAACTACAAGCCGAACAAGAAAGAGAAAAAGCCCGCAGTGCCGCCATAGAAAAACAAGCGCTGCAAGCACAACTGCAGCTACTCCAAGCCCAGATCGAACCGCATATGTTGTTCAACACCCTCGCCAATCTGCAAGGACTCATCGCCATCGACACGGTGCGTGCCCAGCATATGTTGGAACAATTAATCCGCTATCTACGCGCCAGCTTGGACTCTTCGCGAACCAAAAAAACCACGCTCAAACATGAGTTCGAACTCATGAATTCTTACTTAGAGCTGTTAGCAATTCGTATGGGAAAACGTCTTAGCTATCGTACCGATTTACCAGGAGAACTCGCCCAGCAAGAAATCGCGCCCATGTTGATACAGCCCTTGGTCGAGAACGCGATTAAGCACGGTGTAGAGCCCAAAATGGAGGGCGGCAGCGTCCACGTCAGCGCCAGCCTCAAAGGGAAAAACCTACAGATTTTAGTGATCGACACGGGCCTCGGTTTAGCGGCCAACTATGATGAACAGCGCGTCAGCGGCGACAATCGCAGCCACGTAGGGAATGCCAACGTACGCGAACGCATCCTTGCACTCTATGGTCCGGATGCCAGCTTAGTGTTACGTCCCAATCCCGTGTGCGGGGTAGTCGCGCAACTGACTTTACCGCTCCAAGCAAGCGCCTAATTCTTTCCATTTCTATCAACATCGAATTACCCTATTTTTTCCACGATTGCCATGAATAAAATACGCGCCCTCATCGCTGAAGACGAAGAAATTCTCTCGCTCACTTTGGTAAAAACATTAGAAAGACTCTGGCCAGAATTAGACATCGCTAGTATCGCCGCTAATGGCATAGAAGCTGTCAATGAAGCGCTTAAACTTCTTCCTGAAGTGGTTTTCCTTGATATCAAAATGCCGGGCAAAACCGGGATCGAACTCCCCGTGCTCCCCGGCGATTCATACCGCGAAAAGA
>CAYXJI010000143.1:1470-9200 GCA_964465175.1 uncultured Burkholderiaceae bacterium
CTAGCCGAAGAATGGCCAGCTGATAAGCCTTTCCCGCTCATTGTCTTTGTCACTGCGTATGATGAATTTGCGATTCAGGCGTTTGAACATCAAGCCCAAGACTATGTATTAAAACCGATCAGCGATGTCAGGATGTCCAAGACCGTGCAACGTCTACAAGCCAAACTAGAAGACCAGCAAAGCCGCCCCTCGGAATTGGAACGCATGATCGCCCAATTAGGCCAACTCAATCCCGCGTTCGCGGGCCTGAGTACGCCCCCCGTAGAACGACTAACGATGATACGAGCAGCGGTCGGCAATCAGATTCGCTTGATACCAATTGCCGAAGTATTGTATTTCGAGGCGACGGACAAATACATCAACGTGGTCACTGCCGAACAAGCCAGCTTGATTCGCATGAGCTTACGCGAATTACTGCCGCAATTAGATCACCAAGTTTTCTGGCAAATCCATCGTAGTTACATCGTCAATACCCAGCATCTACAATTCGCCACGCGCGATGAAAGCGGCAAACTCAGCCTGCACCTCAAAGGCAGCACACAAAAACTCCAGGTCAGCCGCGTCTATGCGCATTTATTTAAGCAGATGTAAAATGCCACCTAGCCCATCAAAAGAAAAGAATTTATGCAAAACCTGACTTGGCAACTGTGCCGCTTTCAAGAACTCAAAGTTGACCAACTGTATGCCATCTTGCGCGCCCGTTCAGCCGTCTTCGTCGTTGAACAGAATTGCCCGTATCTGGACATGGATGATGCCGATCAAGATTCACTGCATTTAATCGCCTGGAGCGAAGATCAACAAGCTGCCGCCTACTTACGTATCGTGCCACCCGGTTTGAAATTTCCAGAAGCGTCTCTGGGTCGCGTCATCACCAGCCAATTTGCACGTGGCACAGGCATAGGAAAAGAATTATTAACGCGCGGCATCGCCGCCTGTTTGGCACAACATCCAAGGCATGCCATTCGCATCGGCGCTCAGCAATACCTAGAAAACTTCTACCTATCCTTCGGCTTCGTCACCGTCTCTGACATGTACCTAGAAGACGATATCGCCCACGTCGAAATGTTGAGGGCATCTTGAGAATCACGGTATAAAAATGTAGGGCGGATGTAGTGCGAACGCAGCGCGCGCCGCCAGACCATCGCGTATCTGAGCAGCGCGGTTTACACTTAACTACAAGACTGACTACCTATCAAACTCACAGCTGATACAAATAATTCAGTTTTATAAAAACCCGGCGGCCGGTCCGTAGTTGCAAATCTTCTGTCCTTTGCAAATGCAAGGGATTGCCTGTCAAAGCGAGATTCTCTTGCCGATTGCCATAGCCAGCGACGATGCTGGTGCCGGGACTCAACAAATAATTAATCTGAAAATCGGTATTCAATTGCTTACCAGATTGCAGCGTGCTCCAACGAGGATTACTGTCCAACATATGATAATCCGCGATCAAACGCAACCCCAAAAAGCGATTGTATTGATAGCTCAATTTGGAACGCAGCATCAGATTGCGGTACACCAGTGAATTGCCGCCAGCCGAATTGGCCGGGGTGCGCAAGTCATTCCACAAGATTTTTTCTTCCCAACGCCATTGTGCATGCGGCTTGAAGGTCACGGTTAATTCGGCATTGCGTCCTTTCCCCATCAGCTCGGTCACGCCAGCCATTGGAGTGTAATTAATCGTATCGATCACCCCAAATTGCGTCATCACACTCAACCAATCCCACCAGCTCGTGCCTGCGTCCATCATCCAGCCTTGTTTGCGATAATCGCGCCCCGCATAGTGTTCAAAACCACGGCGAGTGAACATTTCAAACCAAGAATTGCGACTAAGATCAACAAAGCCACCAGTATTCAGCATCCAATCTTGTAATTGCCCCGCTTGATTGCGCGTCGCCTCAGTATTGAATACAGCACCTAATCGTTGCAAATGTTGGTAGCCCTCCAAATGCCAAACATACTTCCCTTCTTGCTGAATTTGTTTGACATCGGTGCGCGGTAAATAAGCCATGCTGGTCGCAAAATTAGGACTAATATCCAAATACTTCGCCAATAATTCTAGGTGCTTACCTTGATGCTTGGCCTCGATATAATGCAAATGCCCGCTTTGCTGGCGATCGCGTTGATCAATCTTGGTTTGGTGCTGACTACGCGCCAGTTGCGCTTGAAAAATCCAATTTTCATCCCATTGATAACGCGCATCCAGACTGAGTACCGAATCACGTTCCGTCGCATCACTGCGTTCGGCCTTGACCCGCCTATCGGTGGCTAACAGGCCCAGACTGACATTATGCGTGATGTCATTTTGCACCCGCGCCATTGCGATATATGCAGTGGCTTTGAGTTCAGCTTGATTTTCGCCCGCCGCCTGATCGTCGATCAATAAGCCACCGTAGGCCCAATTTTCAGATCGTCCCGTGACGCGCAAACCCGCCTTAGGTTGACTGATACGACGTGAAAAGAAGAGTGGATTCGGCGTCTGAAAAAAACTCGCGTTTTCTAAAAAGAAGGGGCGCTTTTCCGGGAACAAAACCTCATACCGTTTGCCCACGACGATCTGCGGCTCATCCGATTCCACTTCACTAAAATCCGGCTTTAAAGTCAGATCAATCGCAGTCGCATCACCGAGCACCCATTTTGCATCAAGACCCGCCTGCACTTTATTGTCTTGCTGCCAGACTGGACGAGTGTGATCGTCGGTATTGAGCAAACGCGAATTACCTAAAAACACAAAGGGGTTGATTTGCGCATTGCGCCCCGCACTCAATTTTTCAGGAATCGTCATGGTCGCCATCTGCGGCACGATACCCGCAATTTTTTGACTAATTGGCGGCCAAAAAGCTTCTTCGTTCAAGCGCGCAATAACGCGCCCCACCGCGACGCCCCAGGTTTGCACGTCGGCATTTTTAAAACGCAAACTCTTCAAAGGAATCGCAAGACGCGCGACATAACCATCGCTGGTCAACTCGCCCTCGGATTCCCACTGCGTGTCAAAATTATTGTCCGGGTCGAGCCCCTCAGTGCGTCGAGAATCTAACTGCACGCCATACGGATTCACAAAAAAAAGAAATGAGCGACGCTTATCATGAAAAGTGTCTAAATCCAGCAGCACAAAATCATCGCCCTCAATATCTTCACGTTTAGCAATGCGAGCACGGATCAAAGAAGGATCATCCTTCGCCACAAACACGGCATAAAAATGGGTATCGTCATACGACAAATAAGCGCTTGTTGCCTGTGTCGCTGGGCTGCCATCGCTAGGTGAACGCTGCACAAAATCACGAATCACAACACCCGCATCAGCAGGTACGCCGTTCACGTAATCTCGTAATTTAGGTGGTGCTTTTGCGCGCGGAATGCTCACTTGATGCTGCACCATCGCTTGCGACTCTGTTTGCGCCTGCGCGGCCACACTGGCAAAACTGAGACTCAAGGCAATCACTATTTTCTTCAACATAAACTCTTCAGCAAAAATTAAAACAAACTCCGGTGAACCCGCTAAAAGTTAGGCATTTTACAGCGTCTGCTTAGACTGCAAAAAATCATTAAAGTTCAAGCTAGCAATCGACAGAACAGCAAAGACGCTAACGCCTGATCAGGAATGCAAAAAAGGGACGAATCGCCGCCTTCTGGTGATCAAGATACAGGCCCATCCCACCTAGGACAAAAGCGGGCTGTTATACTCAGCGCTATGCCCTCGCCGCTCAATCCCATCTCTGCATTCACCAGCACTGCGCCACCGCGCTCCACCTTATGGAAGCCGGTAACGCGTCTATTGATGGGACATATTTTGGTCTGGGGCATGTTCAGCGTCATCGCCGCCCTCACCTCGTGGAATGAAGACTTGCGGATAGGTTTAGCACCCATTTTTTGGGAAATTTGGCTCTATTGGGCACAAAGCGCCATCGCGCTCGCCGCCTTGAGCTGGCTGCTGTTTGCGGGGTTTTCACGCTGGCCACAACTGCTTGGCTCAGCCAAAAAACTCATCGCAGGCTATGTACTATTGCTACTCAGTTTGCTACCGCTACAGCTGCTATTTGTCGTGCAAACTTTGGTACAAAACAATACCGGCGCTTGGCTCAATTGGGATACCCTACAGAGTCAATTTCAAGTGATTGATCGCTACGCTTACTTGTTGCGATTTAGTTCTGTCACGGCGGTCTACGTGATCGTTGCCACCATCAAAATCTGGCAAGCGAATCAAGAACGCAGTCGTCTATGGGAACAACAACGCGCCAATTTCCTAGCGCTCAAACTCGAACTAGAGGAACACAAACTACTCGCGCTACGCGCCCAGCTAGAGCCGCACTTTGTTTTCAATGCACTCAATGCCATCAGCGCCTTGGTCATCTCCGACAACAAAGACAATGCACTCAATGGCATCCACGACCTCAGTCAATTACTGCGTTACGCACTCACTGCCAGCGAAAAAAATTGGGTCAGCATGGCGCAAGAAATCGCCTTCGTGGAAGACTACTTACAATTACAAAGCCTGCGCTACGGAGCGCGCTTGCAAGTCCAAATGCATGGCATAGACGAGGACATGCGCGAGATCGAATGTCCGCCACTTTTACTACAACCGTTGATCGAAAACGCCCTGCGTCACGACCTCGATTGCCATCAAGAAGCCAGCGATATTCAAGTCGTTTTTTCCCACGATGAAGAGCATCTCACCATCCACATTAGCAATGCACTACACGCCTCTATCGTCCCCAATACTAGCCCCAATCCCGGCGCGGGACTGGGGCTGCGCAATACCCGAGCGCGCTTGCAATTAGCCTATGGCGATCAAGCCAGTTTACTCACGCAACACGATCAGGATAGGTTTCATGTCAGCTTGCGGATTCCCTTACAGCAGACGACGCCTAGCATCACTCACCATGCAGAATAAATCACCAAGCCCATGACTTCGCCGCCACCCAAAAACCGTTGCATTATCGTCGATGACGAAGAAGCAGGACGCATCACCTTGCGCTATGCGCTGTCCAATACAGCCGATTGGGCCATCGCTGCGGAGTTTAGTCAGGTTAAAGATGCCCGCCACTATTTGGAACATAACACCGTCGACATCGTTTTCTTAGACATACAAATGCCGCAAGAAAATGGCATAGCTTTGGCACGCAGCATCAGCCAAATGGCGCACCCGCCATTAATCATTTTTGTCACGGCTTACGACACGCACGCCATCGACGCTTTCGAAGTGCATGCGCTCGACTATCTGCTCAAACCGTTTAACCAAACTCGTTTCAAACAAGCACTACAACACGCACAAGCCATTCTCAATCAACGACGCGGGTATGCCCAAGCCCTGCAAAGCTATGTCGCCACGGAGAGCCAGACACCCGGACAGCATTCGCCCTACCTACAGCAAGTCGTGGTGCGCTCCGTCGGCGAAATGGAATGCGTGCGCATAGAACAAATACGCTGGATCGCCAGCGCCAGTAATTATGTCGAACTGCATTTAGAACATCGCGTCGTCTTACATCGCATGACACTCAGCAATTTAGAAAAACACTTAAACCCTAAGCAGTTTATGCGCGTACACAGAACCATCATCGTACGCAGAGAAGAGATGCAACAAGTCAATGTCACGGGCGATGGTGTCTACCAACTAAAACTACGCTGCGGCGCCGCTGTCCCCGTGAGTGAAAGACATATCGATGCGGTACGAGACGTGTTCAAAATCGAAGCGCAGGAGCGGGCTTAGTTTTAGGTTGAGGATGAGGAAGGCTCAACATGGGCGAATACTTACAAAAGGCATCAAGCGCATCGCATTTCGACCGAGCCAGCCTAAAAACCGACGTTTTGCTCGAATCCCACCTCACAACAGCCCGCAAATACCATAAACCCTTTGCCCTGCGGTAAAATGCTTGCCAATCAAGTACCTACAACATTTTTTGCAAAGATTTCTACAATGAGCACGAATCCTAGTAGCAAACCAGACAACAAAACGACCGAAGCACCAGTCATCTCCAACTTCCTGCGCGCGATCATCGACAAAGACCTCGCCGACGGCAAATACACGCGCGACGGCCTGCCAAATGTAATCACCCGTTTCCCGCCAGAACCCAACGGCTATCTCCACATCGGTCACGCCAAATCCATCTGCTTAAACTTCGGTTTAGCGCGCGATTACCAAGGTCGTTGCCATTTACGTTTCGACGACACCAATCCAGAAAAAGAAGACCAAGAATACGTCGACACCATCATGGACAGCGTCAAATGGTTGGGCTTTGATTGGGAAGGCGCGACAGGTAATCACCTCTACTACGCCAGCAATTACTTCGACACCTTCTACGCCATCGCCGAATACCTGATCGAAGCAGGCCACGCCTACGTCGATAGCCAAAGCGCCGAAGACATGGCAGCCAATCGCGGCGACTTCTCCAAACCTGGTGTGAACTCCCCTTTCCGCGATCGCGCCGTTGCAGAATCCTTAGATTTATTCCGTCGCATGAAGGCCGGTGAATTTGCCGATGGCGCACACATCTTGCGCGCCAAGATCGACATGGCATCACCCAACATGAATATGCGCGACCCAGCGATCTACCGCATTCGTCACGCGCATCACCACAACACCGGCGACAAATGGTGCATCTACCCGATGTACGATTACGCCCATCCACTCGAAGACGCGATTGAAAACATCACGCATTCGATCTGTACGTTGGAATTCCAAGATCACCGTCCGTTCTACGACTGGATCATCGCCCGCGCTGCCGAAGGCGGTTTCTTCAAACAACCAGTCCCGCAACAATACGAATTCGCCCGTATGAACTTGACCTACGTCGTCACCTCCAAACGCAAACTGCGTCAACTGGTAGAACAAAACATCGTCAGCGGTTGGGACGACCCACGCATGCCTACCATCGTCGGCATACGTCGTCGCGGCTACACACCAGAAGCCATCCAATTGTTCTGCGAACGCATAGGCGTCACCCGCTCCGACGGCTGGATCGACTACAGCACGCTAGAAGGCTGCCTGCGTGAAGACCTAGACCCAAAAGCACCACGCGCCACCGCCGTCTTGCGCCCGCTCAAACTCATCATCGACAATTGTCCTGAAGGTGAAAAAGTAGCCTGCACCGCCCCTATCCACCCGCACCACCCAGAACTCGGCAACCGCGAATTCACCATCAGCAAAGAACTGTGGATAGAACAAGAAGACTTCATGGAAGAACCGACAAAAGGTTACTTCCGCCTCTTCCCAGGCAATAAAGTGCGTTTGCGTTACGGCTATGTCGTCGAATGCACAGGTTGCGACAAAGATGAAAACGGTAACGTGATTGCCGTCCACTGCAACTACTTCGCCGACAGCAAATCCGGCACAGAAGGCAGCAGCCCCACCCCCATCAGAAATAACTTCATCTGTCCATTGACCAACACATGCCAGAGCGCATCCAGCCGCAACTGGATCACGCCTGCATACGCCACGAATGCCGTCCCGGCAATGATAGGCGCCAGCCCGATCAGCGAATCGCGCAGGATGTCTGTCCTTTCTGTTTCCACATAACCGAGTTGCAAATGTCCATCTCCCAGTGCCTGCGGAATGATGGAAAAACCGCCGGTCCGCACACCTAAGATCTTCGCCGCAACAAAATGACTCAGCTCATGCAAAAACACACCAGGCAGGAATAATGCTGAGAACAAGGCGATCGTCAATGGTCTGCTGCGAGTTACAAGAAAAAGGATGATCTGAATTTCACGATGCAAAAAACGCTGGAGGTATACCA
>CAYXJI010000144.1:0-3769 GCA_964465175.1 uncultured Burkholderiaceae bacterium
CGTTTTAATACCAATGTTGAACAACTACTACAGATCGTTCAAGGCCTAGAAGCGCAGCGTAGCGCCCAAGTGGAAGTCGGCGTGGCACCGCATTCTTTACGTGCCGCTAGCACCGAACAAATTGCAGAATTGGTGGCTGCAATGCCACAAGGCCGTCCGATTCATATTCATATTGCGGAACAAATGCGCGAGGTGCATGCCTGTCTCGCAGCGACGGGGCAACGTCCGGTCGAATTATTGTTTGATACGCAAACTGTGGATGAACGCTGGTGCTTGGTGCATGCGACGCATTTGAATCAACATGAAGTGGCGAGTATGGCAGCAAGCAAATCGGTCGCTGGCATTTGCACCTCGACCGAAGGTAATCTGGGCGATGGTTTCTTTGAATTGCCGGACTATATCGCTGCGCAAGGGCGTTTTGGCATAGGCACGGATAGCCATGCATCACAAAGCGTGGTGGAGGAGATTCGCTGGCTGGAATACGGTCAGCGTCTCAAGGCGCAAGGGCGTAATATTGCCAGCGTAAAAGGGCAAAGACGCGTCGCGGATTATTTGTGGCAACAATGTTTGCAAGGTGGTGCGCAAGCTTCGGGGCGTAGAGTCGGCCAATTAACATCGGGGTACCGCGCTGACTTCATTGTTTTTGATGATCAACATCCAAATCTGCAAAATTTGGATGTGGCGGATGTATTGAGTAGCGTAGTATTTACGGGCAATGATAATTTAATCCGTGATGTCTATGTCGGTGGGCAGCAAGTGGTCGCGGCCGGACGTCATCGCGATCAGGCGCAGATCAATGCGAATTATGTCGCTTGCATGAAGCAACTGCGTCAACTCTAAATTGTTTTAAAAAAATTATTTCGTAAAAAAAGAAACGTAAAACCAGAGAGATCTCGGAAGCTATGAAAAAATTTACCACCAACACCGTAGCCGGATTACTTATCAGTATAGGTCTGCTTAGTGCGCCAGCATGGGCAGTGACCAGCGCTATACATGAAACACAATCGAAGGCCGAATCGCCTGCCAGTAAAGCGAATGTGACCTTGCAAGCGCGTCTAAACGCGTTGGATAATTTGTTGGCCGAGCAATGGGAATATGGTTTGCGAACTAGTCCAGAGTACGCTTCGATGTTGGGTGACAAACGTTACAACGATCAATTGCGTGATTTTTCTCAAGCCGCGATTGATGCCAATCTGAAAAAGAGTCGCGAATTTTTGAAACGCTTTAAGGCTATCGATACCACAGGTTTCGATGTACAACAAAAGTTGAACAAAGACCTCATGGTGCGTCAGTTGCAAGAGGAATTAGAAGGCGCGCGTTTTAAGAGTTGGCAAATGCCGGTCTTGCAAAATTCCGGCGTGCATTTAGATACGCCCGAGCTGGTGACGATGTTAAGTTTTACTAGCGTCAAGGACTATGAGGATTACATTGCACGCTTGAATAAATTGCCGACCTTGTTTGAACAAACCATCGTGCAAATGCGTAACGGTGTTAAGAATAAGATCATGCCGCCGCAATTTCTTCTGACTAAAATCGCGCGTCAATGTGATGACATCGTGGCGATGCGTATGGAGACTTCACCATTTGCAAAACCTGTCGCACAGTTTCCCGCCGATATGCCGCAAGCAGATCAGCAGCGTTTGAAGGCCGCAGTACTGACGGCGATTCAAACTAAAGTGATTCCGGCCTATCAAGATTTTGCGAATTTTGTGCGTAGCGATTACGCGCCCTATGGTCGTAAGAATGTCGGTTTGTGGTCTTTGCCAGACGGCGCGGCACGCTATAAGTTACAAGTCAAAACGCAAACCACAACACATAAAACACCCGAAGAAATTCATCAAATCGGTTTGAGTGAAGTCAGACGAATTGAAGGTCAAATGTTAGAGGTGGCGAAAAAATTAGGTTTTGCCGATCTCAAATCTTTCAATGCTTCGATGGAAAAAAATCCGGCACTGCATCCCAAATCTCGTCAAGAAATTTTAGATTTGTATAGTAAGTACACTGATCAGATGTACGCCAAAATTCCTGAGTTGTTTGGTCGTCTGCCTAAAGCCAAAGTCAAGATCATGGCGGTAGAAGAGTTTCGTGAAAAAGAAGCGGCAGGCGCTTCCTACAATCCTGGCGCGGCCGATGGTTCGCGTCCCGGTCACGTAATGGTGAATACCGGCGACTTTGCCAATCGTATGACGCTGTCGATAGAAACGACCGCTTTACATGAAGGCGTGCCTGGTCACCATATGCAAATCGCGATTGCGCAAGAATTGGAAGGTTTGCCCGCCTATCGTCAGCAAGGTGGAAATAATGCCTATGTTGAAGGCTGGGCTTTGTATTCTGAACGCTTGGGACAAGAGCTGGGCTTCTTTCAAGACCCCTATAGTTTTTATGGTCACCTGCAAGACGAAATGTTGCGCGCCATTCGTTTAGTGGTGGATACCGGTTTGCATTATAAAAAATGGAATCGCCAGCAAGTCGTCGATTTTTTTCGCGATCATTCTGGTATCGAAGAAGTAGAAATTCAAAGTGAAACTGATCGCTACATCGTGTGGCCAGGTCAGGCCTTGGGATACAAGATAGGCCAGTTAAAAATTTTAGAATTGCGTGAATACGCCAGCAAAAGCTTAGGTGCAAAATTTAATCTGAAAGCATTTCATGATGAAATTTTAGGTGCGGGTGCTTTGCCTTTGGATATTTTGGAAGCGCGCATACATGCTTGGGTGAAAACGCAGCGTTGAGTTAGCTGGGATGCGACTAGCTTGCAAAGTTTGCTAAATTGGCGATTTTGCAATGCTGGCGCAACGTTAAAGCCATCGTTGTAATGTGGTTTTGCCGCCCATTTTTTCAGCACTAGGCGTAAATAAATTACCATACTCCAATTCACGCGAGTAGAATCGACCACTCCACTTCGATGTTTACTTCTTTTGGAGTTGCCATGGTTGCCTTCGCGATGCCAGTTTTTATGCTGGAATTTACGCCGAAAACAATAGCCTCACTCTTGTCGCAAAATGCGATAGACGGTGTGGAAGTTGAATTAGATGTGTATAAAAAGAACGACTTGGCAGTCAAGGTCGAAGCCAAGGGGCAACGTTTAAAATCCGATCCAGATTTATTTCGCATTACGACGACACACAATGATGTCACCAATGAGCATGATTGGAATTTCACCATCTTGCGTGAATCGGCCGATCGCAGTCGTAAACGCTAGTTCAGCCTTAGTTCAGCCTTATTCAGGATTGGCTCAACGCGGTTCCAGCACCAGTCTATCGCCTATCTACAGTCGGCGCATCAGTGTGCCGACCTTCCTCCTTGTTGGCGTCAACATTAACCTTTCCAGCTTCTCTTTAAGCCCGTATCGGTGTGTATCCAGCCACCTTTGCTACTGGCGCGGAAATAAAAACCGACACCACCTTGCCTAAAGCTTTGGATTAATTCACCTAAGACTTCTTCGTGTAAATCACCGATGCGAATATCTGCGGCACGGCCTTCTATATGTAAAGACTTACGCGCAGCAGGTATGCCATCTTCGCGCAAACGTTGATTGGATTCGGCAGTGCGATAGCCGGATAAAACTTCCAAAGGCTTGGTCATGCCAAAGCGCGTGATAAATGCTTGGGTTGCCCACAAGGTCTCTAATAATTTGGGATCGATAGGTGCAGTCTTTTTTCCATTCACATCGCGCAGTACATGGCAAAATTGTTGGTAGGCTGAGTCGATGATGTCGCCATCTTTCCAATACAATAATTTGACCACCCGGAATTATTACCCGCATCAT
>CAYXJI010000144.1:3779-9194 GCA_964465175.1 uncultured Burkholderiaceae bacterium
CTGGACGGATTAAATCTAAGGTGCGTGGCTTCAGCCAAAAATCCATATCAAGGGCTTGCGCATCAAATAGATCGGGCGGCGGTGTTAACTTGCTAGCCTGAGCGTCAGTCTTTGTGCCGCCCTTGATCCCATCCGCAACTTCCTGCCCAAAACTCTGCGCAGCGCGACTCCCTAAAAATAGACCGCTGGCAGTCAGTAGTAAGGATTTCTTTAGAAAAATGCGGCGATTTTGCATGAGCTTGTGCGAACAAAAAAGTGAAAAATAGTGGACAAAATTTGGTGCAACGAGCGCACATAAAATACAGGATGGATTTTATGCTGTCTAGGCCATCTTGTCTCAAGAGATGTGAAATTTTCTTTTGCCACTTTACCCTATAATACGCACTTGATTATCGACGCTATCTGGCTAGTACCATGTTAAATTCCACGCAAATTGAGCAGTTTCATCAACAAGGATATTTGGTCTTGCCTAGCTTTAGCGGGCCTGAATATTGTGAGCAGGTGCTGCAACTTGCACAGCAACATTTGGACCAAGTGACACTGCCGATTGAGTACGAGGCCGACACGCGTTATCCCGGTGCGCCGATTTCTCGGGACGCCGAAGGTGGGCAGACAGCAAGGCGTTTATTACAGTCGTATGCACGCTCCGCTTTACTGGCAGATTGGGCGACACATCCGGCGCTCGCGCAAGTCTTGACGCAATTGCTGGGCGCGGATGTTCATATGTCGCAGGTTCATCATAATTGCATCATGACCAAGCAAGCACGGTTTTCTAGTCTGACGGGCTGGCATAGAGATAGTCGGTATTGGCAATTTCAAAAGCTGGAGTTAGTTACTGCTTGGCTCGCTTTGCGCGATGAACGTGTGGAGAATGGATGTCTCTTAGTATTGCCTGGCTCACATCGCTGGCAAATCGATGCGCAGCAACTCGACAGTGCGCAATTTTTGCGGGCGGATATCACCCAGAATCAAGCGCTGTTAGCACAAGCGCGTAGCGTGCCATTGCAGCAAGGTGATGTCTTACTATTTTCTAGTAATCTTTTTCACGCAGCAGGTTGTAATCAAACCAGTCAAACCAAATTCTCCATGGTTTTCACCTATCGCGCGCAAGATAATTTACCGGTCGCTGGGTCGCGCTCGGCCAGTTTGCCGGAGATACGATTAGTCTTGACGTAGCTTGATTTAGCATCAGTTTCAGCGTAAAGATTAGGGTTACCGTTTTCTAATTCAAAATGGTAACCCAGTTTTTTTCCACTCGCCCTAAACAAGTGAAGGCCGACTTTAGAAGTGGTACGTTACCGCACCAACCACGCTCGATGAACGTGGTTTCTTCGTCAGCGGGCTGGCTTTTGCATCGCCCGTTAGACGGTCGCTGGTGACGAGCAAACTTAATGCCGTGCGATCAGTCACCATATACGATACAAATCCCGACACGTACATGTTTCGTAAGCCTGCTTTTGCTTGGTATTGCGGGAGAAGGGTGCGTTGCGCTTGTGCTCGGGTCACGCCGAAAAAGCTTTGCATGTAATTGTCGTTCGCATAGCTCGCACCCAAACTAGTCCCGGCACGCAAGCGCGAGCCTATGGTTTTGCTGAAACTCGCTTCGAGATTAAATAACATGCCGCGATGATCATTGCCTGCGCCATAAGAAACAGAGTGATTAATCGCAATTTGAGGAAGCGGTTTGTAATTAAAAAACGCACTTACTTCTGCGCTTTCTTTGATGTCGCCCATGCCACGTAAAATCTTGGCACGTTTTTCTCTTCGCCCCAAATTTCCTATGAGACGTACGCCATAGTCAAACATAGGACGGTTCGAAAAATTGTAACCGACACCATTGGAGACGCCGGCAAACCAGCCGCTCGCCCATTGGTAATCAATCACAGGTACGGCGAGTTTCCAAGTCTCGTCTGAGCCCTGATATTGCGGTGTGCTGATTACGGCGACGCCTGCTAAGCCGCCATCTTGACCGGGCGCGGCAGAATTGAGTTGCACGCTATTCGACATTTGCGCCGAAGCCGGGACGGCCAGCACGCTGCAAAGTAGAGTGAGAGATAGTTTAAAAATTTGCTGAGCTTGAGGTCGCATGTGATTTCCTGAATGTTGATTATGGGAGGAAGTGCTTTGCCGATTGGTATTCGCTTTGTTGCGGTGTAGCGTAAAACTATTAGGCGATGCGAAGTGTAAAAAACACTAGCCGAAATCTCAGTCGGAATGAGACGAGTGGTGCGAACTTGTCGTCAGCGGTAAAAAAATGGGCGTGAATGGAAGCGAGGGGGGAGGAAATGGTGCGCTAGGCGCTAATGCTGTTCAGTTAAGCAGCGGCGAGAGTAAAAAAGCTTCTAACTGCAGCGGCGCAGAAGCGCAGAAATTGGTTGCGAAATGCAGTGACTGCATTTGTTCTCTCTGTGCGCTTCTGGAGGTCTGTAGGTTTGTTCGTTAGCGCAAATTCAGCACATAATTTCGGTCACCAAAAGGCGATCGATCCGGTTTTTATCGAGGTCGACTACTTCAAAGCGGAAGCCTTGCCATTCGAAATGCTCAGATGACTTGGGTATGTAGCCAAATTGGGTCAATACAAAGCCAGCTAAGGTGTGATACGAGCCTGTGGTTTCCTCTGGGAACTTGACATTGCTACTCATGATTTCTCGGAAACGATCAAACGACACACCGCCGTCGATCAACCATGAGCCGTCTTCACGTTGCACGGAATCGGCCTCTTCATTGTTGTCGATGGCGGTGACATCGCCTACCAATGCACCAAGGACATCGTTAGAGGTGACGATACCTTCGATCTCCCCATACTCATTAATAATTAGGGCTAGCTCGGCTCTATTTTTCTTGAAAGTTTCGAGCAATTGCATTGCGCTGAGCGTTTCCGGTATGAACAGAGGCGGCTTAACGACAGCGGCAATATCAAGCTGTTTGAGCGATTGTTGTTTGATTGCTTGATCGAACAAATGGCCGCCGTGAATGATGCCAATCACGTTGGAAAGATCACCTTTGCACACGGGAAAACGGCTGTAAGGACTAGCGGCGATTTTTGCCAAATTATGTTCTAGCGGTTCTTCAATATTAATAAAATCGATATCCATGCGCGGCGTCATCAGCGCCACCACGCGCTGATCATCGAGGCGCAAGGCACGCGATACGATGTCATGCTCGGTCTTTTCAAACAGCCCAGCTTCGGTGCCTTCTTTTAGCATGCCGGTGATTTCTTCTTCGGTCACGGCGTTATTTTTTTCGTGATGTAATCCCATTAGCCGCAGTAGCGCCTCGGTAGTGATGGTCAAAATTTTGACAAATGGTCCCATGATTTTTGAAAGCCACTGCATCGGTGCGGCAATCAAAGAAGCGACTGTTTCGGGATACTGCATAGCGATGCGCTTGGGCAGCAATTCACCCAGAATCAAGGAAGAAAACGTAATGCCAACCACCACAATAAATAGCGCAACTTCTCGCGCAAACTCAGCAATGAGGGGAAGTTGTTCTAATTTTGGAATCAGTTGTGCAACTAAGGAGGCTTCACCAAAAGCACCGTTAAAAATACCGATGAGGGTAATGCCAACTTGTATCGTGGATAGAAAACGGCTAGGGCTATCGGACAGCTCAATGGCCGCTTTGGCGCCACGGCTGCCATGATCGGCGAGCTTTTGCAGACGGATTCGTTTGGAAGAGACGACTGCGATTTCTGACATGGCGAACAAGCCATTGACCAGAATTAAAGCAAGGATAATCAATATGTCCATCGTAAGAGCGGCTCTAGCATCTTCAAACCCCGTGAATTAAGGAATTCGTATTGTAGCGAGAAATGATTGGCTTTGTGCGGTATCGGGGATGTTTAGAAACGGAAAGCTACTGATGCGTCATGCCGGACTTGATCCAGTGTCCAAAATTGACGGGCTTAGAGGTGAATTCTGGATTCCTGGATCAAGTCCGGAATGACGGCAAATAGGCGATGTTCGTGCTGGAAGCTTAAATCTTCGATGAGGTCTATTCGCCCAATATTTCCAAGCCCATCAACTCTTGTATCGTCTGACGCCGACGTATTAAGCGCATTTCATCACCGTCGACCAACACCTCAGGAATCAAAGGCCGCGAATTGTAATTCGATGACATGCTGGCACCATAAGCCCCCGCATCGTGAAAGACGATCAAGTCGCCGACCTCACATACTGGTAAGTCTTGATGGGTGACGACGCCGCCTTCTTCTTGGGTGAACACGTCACCTGATTCACATAATGGTCCCGCCACGACAGTCGCGCGCATACTTCCTGCGCGCTCGCTACCATCGGGTGTATGTGCGGTAATTTGGTGAAAACTGCCATACATAGATGGGCGCACCAAGTCATTAAAACCCGCATCGACAAAAGTGAAAAAATTACTGCCTACTTGTTTCTGTGCGCGTAGCTCGGAAATCAAAATACCAGACTGTGCTACTAAGAAGCGACCGGGTTCGATCTCCATGCTGATCTTGTGACCGAGATGCGTTTCGATTTGCGTGCGTGCTTTGTCCCAGATTTCGAAGTAGTGTGCGGTATCGACTTCGGGTTCGTCAGTTTGATAAGGAATCGATAAACCGCCACCTATCGAAATGGCTTGCAGATCGAGTGGACAAGCTTGGACCTGGTTGATCATCGCATCGCAGACACTCTGCAAATGATCATAGTCAACGCCTGAGCCTATGTGCATGTGCAGACCAATTAATTCCAAACCGTATTGCTGAATCAGTGCATAGGCTTGAGGTAATTCTTCGTGCCAGATGCCGTGTTTACTCTGCTCACCGCCGGTATTGGTTTTGCGGCTGTGGCCGTGACCGAAGCCAGGGTTAATTCTGATCCAAACCGGATGGCCGGGATGGGCTTGCCCGAGTTGTTCTAGCATTTGCGGTGAACCGCAGTTGACGGGAATATTGAGTTCCACCACACGCTTTAATGCGTGGCGGTCAAGCAGGTCGGCGGTAAACACGATAGGTGCATGCGCTTGGCCAGCGTTCGGATCAAAACCAGCGACCAAGGCACGCTCAACTTCCCCCAATGAAACCGAATCCACCAACACGCCTTGCTCCCGCATTAGGCGCAAGATGTGAATATTGCTGCAGGATTTTTGGGCAAAACGGATTACATCAAATTGACGCAGGCGCGCTATTTGTGAACGTATCATTTGGGCGTCATAGGCCCAGCAGGGCGTTTGGTAATCACCGACGATCTGGCTTACTTGCTGACTTGTTATGGCGTTTTTCATGGGCGCTTTCTTAGGCTTATTCGTTACTGATTGTTGGGTTTTGAATTGCACTACTGTAGCGCGTACAATACGAAAATTAAATGTGAATTCAAAGGTCGATGCGAGACTTTGCTGTGAGTTCAACAGAATTTTCGAGGTTTTGCTTATGAATCCAAAAATTGATCAATAAGA
>CAYXJI010000145.1:0-1056 GCA_964465175.1 uncultured Burkholderiaceae bacterium
TAGTACGCGGCCCTATGTTGGCGCACAAAGCAGAAGAAGAGGGCGTTGCTGTTGCTGAACGTATCGCCGGTCAACATGGTCACGTGAATTTCAACACGATTCCTTGGGTAATCTACACCTCACCAGAAATCGCTTGGGTTGGCCGCACTTAACAACAATTGAAAGCGGATGGCGTAGCCTACAAAGCAGGTACTTTCCCCTTCATGGCCAACGGTCGCGCGCGCGCATTGGGCGATACCTCAGGTATGGTGAAATTCTTGGCCGATGCAACGACGGATGAAATTTTGGGCGTTCACATCGTTGGGCCTATGGCTTCTGAATTGATTTCTGAAGCGGTAGTGGCAATGGAATTCCGTGCGTCGTCTGAAGACATCGCTCGTATCTGTCACGCCCATCCTTCTTTGTCCGAAGCGACGAAGGAAGCGGCCTTAGCAGTTGATAAGCGCTCTCTCAATTTCTAATGATCTGTTTCTAGCTATTTAGAAAAAGAGTTTTAGCCGCAGAGGCGCACAGTCCGTAGAGAAATGAATGAATTTTCTCTACGGACTCTGCGCCTCTGCGGTTTGAGTTTAGCTTTTTTTTTGTGTAATTGAATGAAGCCCATGAATGTCACCGAGTTCTACCAACATGCCATCACCGAGCGTGGCTTTCAAGTCGATGCGGCACAAAAGTGCGCTGTTGATCGACTGCAGCAAGCCTACGATGAATGGGTAGAGTACAAGTCTAAACGCTCGAATCGTCTCGTGCGTCTGATTAGTCGTCCTGAAGTGCCGCGCGGAGTTTACCTTTGGGGGGGCGTTGGGCGTGGTAAATCGTTTTTGATGGATAGTTTTTATTCGGTCGTACCCGTAGTACGCAAAACGCGTTTGCACTTTCACGAATTTATGCGCGCCGTCCATCGAGAGTTAGACGAACTCAAAGGCGTCGCCGATCCCTTGAACGAAGTCGCGGCGCGTATCGCCAAGAAGTATCGTTTGATCTGCTTTGACGAGTTTCACGTATCCGATGTGGCCGATGCTATGCTGCTGTATAACTTGTTGAAAGCCTTATTCGATC
>CAYXJI010000145.1:1066-9046 GCA_964465175.1 uncultured Burkholderiaceae bacterium
TTCGTCATGACCTCGAATTATCAACCCGATACGCTGTATCCCGATGGCTTGCACAGAGATCGTATGTTGCCAACGATTGCGCTCATTAAAGAGCGCTTGGATGTGATGAATGTGGATTCGGGCAATGATTATCGCAAACGTGCATTAGAGCAGCTTGAGGTCTACCTCACGCCACTGAATGCGAAAACCGACCAAGGCTTGCGCGATGCCTTCGCTAAAATTGCCGAGACCAAAGACGAAGAGCCGCACGTCGATATTGAAGGTCGTCGGCTCAAATCCTTACGCCGTGCTGGCACCACAATTTGGTTCGATTTCGCCACGCTCTGTGGCGGCCCACGTTCACAAAATGATTATCTGGAAATCGCCAGTCGTTTTCACACCGTCATTCTTTCTTCCATTCCGCAAATGTCGGCAGGGATGTCCTCAGAAGCTCGTCGTTTCACGTGGTTGATCGACGTATTCTATGACAATAAAGTGAAATTAATTATGTCGGCCGAGGTGGCGCCTGAGCTTTTATATACCCAAGGTACTTTGTCGAATGAGTTTCATCGCACCGTCTCGCGCATTATTGAAATGCAATCGCAAGATTATATGAAGGCGGATCAACGCGAAATACATGCGATGTTGGATACACCACCCCATGTTCAATAAAAAGATAAAAATTGTTTTTAAGTTGTGTTTTTGCTGTCTACTCGCGACTTGCGTACAGCTTGTTGAGGCCACTGCGCAAAATACCGTCCAACAAGTTGAACAGCCAGCTTTAGAGCGTCTGGTTGCAGATTTGAATCAGGAGTTTTCTCCAGGGACTATCTCTGCGGTAGCGCTTGCTGATCTTGCCTTAGCTAAAGTAGAGCAGGCGCAGACCGTTTTGCAAAACTTTGTGCGTGACAAAGAAATACAATGCCAGGACAATTTCTTTGTGACGGCTTGTTTTGATGCGTTGCGCCTGAAGCGCCGTCAACTTCACGAAATTTTAAGAAGAATTAGCGTCGAAGCAAAATCTTTTTTACGTCAAGCTCGCGCAGTAAAACTTGAGTCACGCGCTCAGTTTCAAGCGCATTATGAGCCCAAACGCGAGCGCCTCTAGGCTAGAGTGAACTCAAATTTTCGCGAGTCGTTCCAACGCAAGATCCAGCGTTTCTTTGCTTTTAGCAAAACAAAATCGTACCAAATTGTTTTGTGTCGCATCTTGATAAAACGCTGACACAGGAATTGCCGCGACACTAATTTCTTGCGTGAGCCAACTTGCAAAGTCGAGCTCCGAGTCATTTGAAATCGCAGAATAATCTACGCATTGAAAATAAGTCCCTGAAACGGGCAATAGGCGGAACTTGGTATGCGCCAAACCGCGTCTAAAATAGTCGCGCTTTTCTTGATAAAAGTCGGGTAAGTGTAGATGGGCATTCGAATTTTGCATATAACTGGCAATTCCCACTTGCATCGCAGAATTGACGGTAAATACATTAAATTGATGCACTTTGCGAAACTCTGCGGTCAAAGCTTTAGGTGCCAAGACGTAAGCAATTTTCCAACCGGTAACGTGATAAGTTTTGCCAAAACTGGAGATAATAAAGCTTCTTTGCGCTAGCTCTGGATGGCTCGCCAAGGATAAATGCGGCTCGCCATCGAACACCATATGTTCGTAGACTTCGTCCGATAAAATCAAAATCTTGCTGTCGCGCGTAATCTCCGCCAGCGCCTCCAAGTCACGCGTTTGCCAGCACATGCCGGTTGGATTGTGTGGTGAATTGACGATGATAAGGCGAGTTTTAGCGCTAATCTTACTTTTAATCTGATCCCAGTCTATGCTGAATTGTCCATCGCTAAAACGCATCGCAACCAACACTGGTTGTGCGCCAACGAGTTGTATCGTTGGTACATAACTATCATAAGCTGGCTCGATGACGATCACCTCATCGCCAGCATGCACGCATGCCAAAATACAGGTCATGATGGCTTGCGTGGCGCCAGCCGTCACCGTGACTTCTGAATCGACTTGGTAATCTGTGCGGTACAAAGCACTGACTTTGTCCGCGATGGACAGTCTTAGCGATAAGCTACCCGGCATTAATGGATATTGATTGTGACCCGCTAACATCGCGTTGCGTACCTGTTCAATTAAGCTAGGGTCACACGCAAAATCGGGAAATCCCTGCCCCAAATTGATGGCTTGATGTTGTTGGGCTAACGCCGACATTGTGGCAAAGATGGTGGTCTTTACTGCTGGAAGTTTTGATTCTATCGAGAACTTTGCGTCGTTAGTCATTGTTTTATTTAAATGGTAAAAAAGTAAATAATTGTACTGCCTATTTTCAGACTATAGCTATTTTGTCCTTACTTAGTTTAGATATTCTCTCTATAAGCTCATGCCGCCGCATTGCTGTGTGCACGCAGGTCTGCCGGTCTGCGAAAAAAGAGGAAGGGAGAATTTATGATGCGGCGTTCTATTCTCTCAACTGAATCGCATTAGAGGAAAAGCGGTGTTTTTCTCATTCTTCTCTGCGCTTCAATTCTTGGCGCTTGGTCGATAATTCACACTAAGCAAATTCCTATTGGTTCGCTGAAAGTGAAATTCGGCAAACCGTGGGCAGACAAAATGACGGGGTGTGCAATGAATGACAATCAAATGATACTTAATCGATTATCCCTGGGTGCGATGGCGCTGGATGATCAAGTTAATTCTGCGATGGATTTGCGTTCCGAATTGAGCTCAAAACTCGATTCAGCATTGGACACAAAAACGCAAGCCAATCCGCACCCTCGTATCGACATCGAAGGTATTCGCGCCGCTATCGCACGCGTCGAGGCTGAAGCGAAAGCGACGGTCGCCTCAGAAAAACGTCTACAGGCCGATTTGAATGCTACCTTACTCGCAGAAACTGCCGTCGAAACGGATGCGGCAGCAACGGAAATGGCAGAGCAAAATCAGCGTTTGCAACAAATAGAGGTCGATGGCAAACGCGCTAAGCTCGCTGCTGAAGTGGAATTAAAACACTCCAGTGAAGAGCGCGTCGCAAGTCATGCAGTTGAAACGCGCACTATGCAAGAACGTATTCTGCTGGAGCAACAGGCCAAGTTTCAAGCTGATTTACGCACAAAAAATGAACAAGAAGCCAAAAAAATGGCCATTGAACAGATCAAAATAGATACGCAACTTAATTTCAAGGCAAAGATAGATGCGGAAAATTTAGCCACAGAATCTGAAAATGCAAAACAATGGGCGGCAGAACGTGCCGCGGCATCCTACGCAGCCAAACAAGAAGCGATCGAACGCGCGCGGGTTGATGCTCGCATCGCGGAGCAGGCCAGGGAGCGTGAACGGCAAGATCGTGAAGCGCGCCTAAACGCAGAGCGTTTGGCGACCATACGCAATGAGTCCATGCAAATTACACGTGAACGTGATCAAGCGGAAGCGATTGCCTTAGAAGTTTCTTTAAATCGTACGCCCTTAGAAATTCGTGCGCGCGAAGAAGCACGTGGTCGTGCAATGTTGGAGCGAGAATACGAAGCCATAGCGCAAGCGCGAGTCGAATCAGAAAAGCGCGCAGCAGATGCTATTCAACTGCGTTTGCAAGCGGAGCAAGAATTGCTTGCCGCCGCCAACCGTCGCGAGCAAGCGGAAAAAATTGCGGCAGAAGCGGCAATAGCACGTAGCGAGGCCGAAGAGAAAATTCGCCTTGCAACCGAATCGCGCATTCAAGCCGAAAAAGAGTTGCAAAACAAAGCCTTAGTGCGTGTCGAAAGCGAACAATACGCCGATGCCAATGCGCGCGCGCGCCTGGACGCAGAAGAAAAAGCCAATGAGGAAGCAAAACGTCGGCGTCAAGCGGAATCAGAAGCGACAGAAATGGCAAAACAACGCCGCGAAGAAGAACAACGTGCCGAAAAATACGCTACTGAAAAGGCAAAATTAGAGCGCGAAGCGGTACAACTAGCGAAAGAAAAAGCCGATGCCGAGCAAAAGGCATTAGCCGCGATTTCGGTACAAACAGAATATTTAAAACGCGCCAACTTAGCGGCGAATTCAAAAGCACAAAGCATCATTGCGCTCGCACAAGCGGAAAAAATGCGCGCCGAAGCGGAGCAAAAGGCGGCGAATGCGATCCAAGCAAAAGTCGAAGTAGAGAAAAAAGTCATTGCTGAAGCCGAAACCATTGCTAAGTCAGAAGCGACTCAGACTGAAGTTTTAACGCTGCAGCATCAGGCGCAACAAGCAATCCGCATCGCGCAGGAAACGCAAGTCGTGGCTGAAAAAATTGCACTTGAAAAGTCGGTTGAGAATGTCAAATTGGGCCAACAATTAGCCCAGATTGCCATCCAAAAAAATCACGATGCGCAAGCGCTTTTGGAAACGCAGCAGTATCGCGTTGAGGCAGAAAGCAAAGCCTTAGAGTTAATTCAAGAAAAATTACTCTCAGAAAAACGTAGAGCCGAATCTGCTGAAAAATTACTCCAAGCCGCCGAAGAGAAACTCGCTAGCGAGAAAGATGCCGAGGCTGCGGCCGTAGCACGTCTGCAAGCGGAAGAAGAAGCAATTAACATCGCCGCGCAAAAAGAGGCCATCGAGCGTCAACAGCGACAAGCGATTGCCACACTCACAGAAGCCGAAAAACAAGCCATAGAACAAGCACAATTACAATCGGAGCTGCAATGTAAAGCGGCAGCATTGGCTCTGCTTAAAGCGCGGCAACTGATCGAGATGACCAAGGCCGAACAATTGCGTTTAGAAGCCGAGCGGAATGCTGCGAAGGCGAATCAAGATAAATTGGAAGCCGAACGTGAAGCCGCTGAGCAAGTCTTAGCGCGCGCAAAGGCCGATCGTGAACACGCGCAAGTATTATTGGCGCGCCAGGAAAAAGAAAAAGAAGCAAAATTAGTTCGTCAAGAATTGATGGCAGCGGAGCAAGTGCGTTTTCAAAAAATGAGCGAGCATGCCGAGCTGCAAAGGCAAACCGCGAGCGTGGCGAAATCTAAGGCGACTGAAGCGATTGCCTTGGCTCAATTGATGCGTGAACGGGAACAAGAAGAGCGTCGTAAGTTAGGTTTGATAGAAGAGAAAAAAGCTTTAGAAACCCAATTATTAGCAGAAATTGCAGCCAAGACAGAAGAGGAGCAAAAACATATACGTTTGCACGAAGAACGCTTAATTTCTGAACAAAAAATTCGCCTCGCGATACAGGAAAAAAATAAAGCAGAAGAAAAACTGATCGCGCAAAATCAAGAAAAAACACAACTTGAACAGCAGATCAAAGAAGCAACCGAGTTACGTGCGCAACGCGCATGCGAATTGGCAAATATTGAAAAAGCCAAATTGCAAGCGCAGCAAACTGCCTTGCAAACTCTGGAAGAAATTACCGCAATAGAACAACAGAAAAAAGAAGCCGCATTCCAAGACAAGGCTTTGCAACAGCAAAGGGTGGAACTGGAACGTGTCGCTGCTGTTGAGGCGCAGGCGCGCCTAGAGCTAGAGCAAAAAAATGCGATACTAGCTGAAGAACGTGCGAAAGCAGAAGCCTTAGGGAAGCAATTGGCACAAGAGAAGTTGGCGCAAGAACAAGCGCTTCATGCCAAGGTGCACGCATATGCCGCCTTACAAGATCAAGCGCGTCAAGTGTTAATACAAAAGAAAAAACGGATTGCAGAATTAGAGCAAACAGCACAACAACGCCATGCAGCTGATCAAGCCGTATTGGCAACGACCAATGAAAAATTGGCGATAGAGCAGTCAACTTTGTCCGTTCGGCATGAACAAGCGGCGACCGAGCAACTAGCGCTACAAAACGCAAAACACAATGCTGAATTGGCGCTTGAAGAATGTCAACAGGCAGAATTGGCCTTGGCGAAAGAATTGGCTTTGCATGAGGCATTGGCAGCGAATCGTGATGCGCAACAAGTGTTTGCTAACCTGATGCAGCAACGCGTTGATGAAGAACTAAAACTGCATCAGTTGCATCAAGAGCGTATTGCCAAAGAACAGGCCAGTTTAGACGCTATCGCGTTTGCCCATGCGGCCGAAAAAAATGCCTTGGATGAAGCAGCTCGCCTGCAGTCCAATGAAGAAGAAAAAATGCGCTTGGCAATGCAACGTCAGCAGCAAGATGAACAAGCGCGTATTGAATTAGAAAAATTAAACGAGGAAGAGGCGCAATACCTCGCCTTAACAGAAAAAGAAGCCGCAGCCCGTGTGCAAGCTAGCAATGCTTTGCAAGTGAAGAATCAAACTCTGCAAGTATCAATAGCGCTAGCCGCACAACAGGCTGACCTTGAGCGTCAACTGCAAGTAGAGATTCAACAAAAAGTCGAAGACGAACAACGCGCGATTGCAGCACTCAATGAGCGTTTGCGCTTTGAAAGTATGTTAGCGGAAACGGAACGTCAACGCGCTGAGCAAGAGGCTATAGCTGCGCAGCTGATACAAGAAAAATTTGCCCAAGAAAATACCTTGTTGCTGAGCTCGCGCGATCATGCTCAAGCACAAAAAACAGCACTAAGTGTGATCGAAGCGCGGGTGGCGCAGGCGGAAGAATTAAAACAATTTGAAACTCAGCGCATCGCGCTAGAAAGCCAGCAATTGACTATGTTGGCGCAAAAGAGCGCGGTGGAACAATGCTTGGCAGAGGAGACCGCCAAACGTATCGAGGCCGAGCAAGCCTATCTACAAGAATGTGAGAGTCGCGTGCTGGCGGAGCAAGATGCGAGAATCGCTTTGCAAAATCGGCTCGCGGCAGAAAATGAGTCACGTGTTTTAGCGATGCAACAGGCGCAGTTAGACATGGCATTGGCAGCGACTGCAGAAACACACAACGTCGAAGTCAAGCGCTTGCAACAAGCGCAGGCTGAACGTGTGGCTTTGGAGAGTGCTTTGATTGAAAAGAACCAAGCACAGTTAGCGTTGGAAGAGGAAATGTTGGCGCTGCATCAAGCCAGTTTGCGTGATATAGAATTGAAATTAGAGGCAGAGACTTTGATCATCGATGAAGCACGTCAAAGTGCGGAAATAGAACATCAAGCTTTGCTGCAAGCACAAGCAAGATTGGAAGCAGAGCGCATCGCTGCTGCACAAGAAAAAGTAAAATTCGAAACGGAATTGACTTTAACCTTGGCTGCCAACGTCAAATCTGAGCAAGAAGCCTTGCACGTACATGAAATCGAAAAAAATCGCGAACAACAAGCCATTTTGGCGCAACTGGAAATCGACAACGCCGAGGTTGAAAAACAAATTGCACGCTTATTAGCGGATCAAATCATTGAAGCGCAGTCTACCCATCAAAAACATCAAGAACGTTTGCAACGTGAGCAACAAGCGCACCAACTCATACAAGAGCGTGCGCAACAAGAAGAAGCTGCATTAAACTTGGCCAAAACTAAGCAAGCGCAAGAGCAAGCATTGCTCGCGCAGACCTTGGCTTTGCAAGCAGAGTTGAAAAATGAAGTTGATCAGCAAAAAGAAAATTCTCTCGCGATTCAACAAAAAATCGCAGCAGAAAAACGTGCGGCCGAAGCCTTAACCAAGCAGTTGCTTGATCGCTTTAGCCTAGAGCAAGGTCATGACCAACAATGGTGTGATCGCGCCAAGGAAGTATTGCAAGCGGCACCTATTCCAGTAGAAATCAATTACTTTACGGCGCAAAAATCACCAGAAAAAACAAGTCGCCTGCGCTCGCCCGTGTTGTTCAGTGCGTTGATGAGCATAGGGATGGTCGGTGCAGTCAGCTGGGGATTGTTGCAAGCGCAAACAAGCAATGCTCTAGTACATGTAGCGCCAGAAAAAAGCGATGCTGTGAAAAACATCGTAAGGCCAACACCAAAGCAGCTTGATACTGTTGCCTCTGTATCCACTGCTGAAAATTTGCGTATGAGCTATAAAATAGATCAGGTGGAAGCAGTCGCGAAATAAGCTCGTACTATGCCAAATTGGACCTTGAATTGGATGCCGTTGAACACAAAATTCAGCGGCATTTTTTAAGTAATTTTATTGGT
>CAYXJI010000146.1:0-1903 GCA_964465175.1 uncultured Burkholderiaceae bacterium
CTATCCCCACAGACCGCATTCCGTTGCCGGAGGGGAGTGTTCATACCATTCCATTGGGATTTGCGATGAAGACGGATGCACTTTTCGAGCGTGTTTTGATGCGAATGAGGCGCTAATAGCGCGCTATTAGCGAACCGTTAGCAACGAAGCGTAGCAAAAATAGCCGAAAATGCGCCGTCAGCACACCAACAGCACCGCCGGTGCGCTTAATGGAAAATCTGGACTAAATACATTATCTATCTTACAAAATATGAATTATTCTAAAAGCATAGTGTGGTTCCGACGAGATTTGCGGTGCTTTGATCATGCCGCGCTGTTTCATGCTTTAAAACAGTCTTCTGCCTGTTACTGTGTTTTTGTGTTCGACCATACGATCTTGCAACATCTACCAAAACGCGATCGCCGTGTTCAATTCATTTATCAAAGTATCCTAGAGCTACGGCAAGCGTTGGAAGCAATGGGCGGTACGCTGATCCTACGTTATGGCGATCCTGAACAAGAGATCCCTCGTCTAGCCGCCGAACTAGAAGTCAATGCTGTTTTTGTCAATCGCGACTATGAGCCAGCAGCTATCCAACGCGATCAGCTTGTGGCAGCAGCCTTGCAGAGTTTCAAATGCGATTTTGTTTCCAGCAAAGATCAGGTGATCTTTGAGATTGACGAAGTTTTAAGTTTATCCAATAAGCCTTTCTCGGTCTTCACGCCTTACAAAAATACCTGGCTAAAGAAGATCGCCAGCGAAACGGCGGGGGAAAGCGATTTTTATTTCAAATCGTATCCTATAGAAAAATACGCGAATCGCTTGATCAAACCTCTAGAGAATAACTTAACCAGCCTGCCAAGCTTGTCGGAAATGGGTTTTGACGAACTCAGCCGAGAAGAGATCAAATTACAAGGTGGTATGCGTGCGGGTGCGGCGCTATTAGAAGATTTTTTGTCGCGCATCGACCAGTACGGCGACGCACGCGATTTTCCGGCGATTAAAGGTCCATCCTATCTATCCGTACACTTGCGTTTTGGTACCGTCTCGATTCGTTATCTAGTCAAGCTAGCGATGCGTCAGATGCGCATTGCCAACAGTTTACATGGTGCCAGTGTTTGGCTATCAGAGCTGATTTGGCGCGATTTCTATTTTATGATCTTGCACCACCATCCTCGTGTCATCACAAAATCTTTTAAACCAGAATACGATGCAATACAGTGGGAAAGCGGCGCACTAGCACAACAATTGTTTCATGCTTGGTGTGAAGGTAAAACCGGCTATCCATTGGTCGATGCCGCCATGCTGCAATTAAACCAAACCGGTTACATGCACAATCGTCTGCGCATGGTCGTGGCGAGTTTTCTGGTAAAAGATTTGGGGATAGATTGGCGTTGGGGCGAGGCCTATTTCGCCTTGCATCTGAATGATTTTGACTTATCTGCCAACAACGGTGGATGGCAATGGGCGGCTTCTACCGGCTGCGATGCGCAACCTTACTTCCGTATATTCAATCCCATCACGCAATCCGAAAAATTCGATAGCGAAGGTAAGTTTATACGCCGCTATTTACCACAACTAGCAAATCTAAATGCTCGCCAAATACACGCGCCTTGGAAACTAAGCGCAATGGAATTAACAATGGCCAAGCTAACACTAGGCGACGGTCACGATTACCCGTTGCCGATCGTCGAACACGTCCTAGCGCGCAAGAAAACTTTAGAACGTTATAGTGTCGTAAAAAAAGTAGCCACCCCATAAAAAAACGCCTCGAGAATCCGAGGCGTTTTTTATTACCGATATTCAGGTTTATCAATGCATCGCAGTTTGCGCACTGACAAAACCGCTAATCGCTGCCAATAAATCATCTTCACGATAAGGCTTACCGAAGTACTCATTAACACCGAGCTCGGCGGCGTAATT
>CAYXJI010000146.1:1933-9010 GCA_964465175.1 uncultured Burkholderiaceae bacterium
ATCATGATGATAGGAATATGCGCCGTTCTAGCATCGCTGCGCACGTTACGAGTCAAATCGAAACCATCCATGCGTGGCATTTCAATATCGACCAACATTACATCGGGCGTTATGGATTGCAACTGCTCCAGCGCATCAATACCATCTTTTGCCAACACGACCTGATAGCCTTCACGCACTAACAAACGTTGGGTAACACGACGCACGGTCAAAGAGTCATCGACCACCATCACAATATGATGTGAACGCAAACCTTGCACTGGTGCGACCACCGCTGGTGTCGACACACTCTCATGCATCTCGGCCACAGCGCCCAACTCTTGATTATTTTCATGCGCTGTATCTGGCAATTTCGCGCGTTCATGCTCCAACTTTTGCGCCAAAGGAACCGGATTCAAAATTAAGACAATATTTCCTGAACCCAGCACGGTCGCGCCGGCGATACCGATCATACGCGCTAATTGTGGGCCAACGTTTTTAACGACGACCTCACGGTTACCGATAATTTGATCTACGTGAATCGCAACGCGTTCATTGTCGCTCTTCATAATCAAAATTGGTGTGTACTGCTGTGTATCCGGTGTCGCATCGCGCTCACCTAACATACTAGGCAAGTAATGCAGAGACACGCGATTACCTTGCCACTGTATTGATCCATCATTATAAGCAGAAGCCAAGGCTGCTGATTTTAACTGCTGCACTTGCTCGACCAGTACAGAAGGCACCGCAAAAGTCTTGCCACCGGCATTCAAAATCACGACTTGCGTCACCGCCAAAGTTAAGGGCAAATGAATCGTAAAATGGGCGCCTTGACCTTCCACCGAGGTCACCGATACCCGACCACCTAGTGAAGCTGCTTCAGAGCGCACCACGTCCATGCCAACGCCACGACCAGCTAATTCTGTGACTTCACTGGCAGTAGAAAAACCTGGTTCAAAAATCAAATTAACGACGTCTGATTCGTTGACAAAAGTCTCGTCGGTCAACAATCCAACTGTCTTGGCTTTGTCGCGAATACGCTGAATATTTAAACCTTGGCCGTCATCGGTGAAGTGAATAACAACCTCATTACCCTCTTGACGAATTTCAATTAAGAGTTCGCCCACTTCACTCTTACCACGATTCACGCGCTCTTGACGCGACTCGATACCATGCACAATCGCATTGCGTAGCATATGTTCAAACGGCGCTACCATTTTTTCCAAAACGCTACGATCGATCTCGACGGAAGTACCGCGAATATCTAAGTTAACTCGCTTATCGACTTCTTTCGCAGTTTGACGCGCGATACGATACAAACGCTCGGAGACACTGGAGAATTGAATCATACGAACGCGCATCAAATCTTGCTGCAACTCACGCGTCAAGCGCGCTTGCGCATTCAAATCATTGGTTGCACCTTCTATCGTGCGGCTTAAGGCTGACTGAACTGTCGCAACGTCGCTCACGCTCTCGGCCATCATGCGCGTTAATTCTTGCAAACGTGTGAATCGGTCAAATTCCAGTGGATCAAATTCACGGTCACCAGAAAACGCCATACGTGAGGTGATCTGCGTTTCCGCTTGAATCTCGACTTCACGCAACTGATCACGCAAACGGCTCACGTTTTCGGTCAACTCCGATAGAGACGCTTTCAGCGTATCTACTTCATTTTCTAATTTAGAACGTGAAATAGAAACTTCACCAGCTTGATTGACCAAACGATCCAAAATATCAGCGCGTACACGCACCAAAGGCACAGGTCCGGTATTGGCCGCTATCGCCGTTTGTGGCGCAACTTGGCGCGGCGCATTAGAAATCTTCACCGGCTTATTCAATGGCTCAACACGCGCCACAGCATTCTGTGATTCCGCCGCCACTTCAAGATGCACTGGCGCGGCGATCGTGTCTAACTTGGCGGTCGAGTTTTCGACATTGACTACCTCATCGGCTGCGCTGGCGACTGTTTCTGCCGCCGCTTCAACGATGTCAGTTGCATCAGCTTTTTCGGCAGCTGCAAACTCTTCCTGCATCGATGTGTGCAAAGCATCTTGGAACAAATTAATTTCTTGCGCGACCGTTAATTCTGCAACTGGCACAGGCTGTGCAAGCACCGATTCTGGATTTTGCAAACGCTCAAATAAATGCATTGCATAATCTTGGCGTCCGATAAGATCTTCCAGCAATGGTTGACGAATCGTACTACCGGTATGCATCAAATTTTCAATGCGAGTTTCCATGTCATGCGTATGCTGCCCTAGCTGCATGGCACCAGCCATACGCGCACTACCTTTAACGGTATGCATCAAACGCAAGATAGACTGCGGGATCGCGTCGTCCTCTGGACTTTGCTGCCAAGAACGCAGCAATTGTCCTATCATCGGCAACAGGTCATTGCCTTCTTCCAAAAAGACGGGAAGCAAATCATGATCGATCTCGTCACTGATTTTTAATTCAATATCGGTCGAGGCACGATCTAAGGTCGCAATATTTTCGGTTTCAACGGCGCTCAGCATGGAGGCCGCTGGTGGTGTGCTAGCATCCTGTTCTACGTCAACTTCGGCTTCAAGGTCAACATCAACTTCGGCAGCCAACAGCTTACTTTCAAGCTCAGTAACATGATCAGATGCTGATAGGCTTAAATTCTCCGTCAACGCAGGTTCTGCGCCTTCGATTAAGTCCGCAGCAAGCGGCTCATCATCCTCTACTACCGCTACTGCCAAGATCTTGTCATTACTGTCGCCTGCTGGTTCTTCTGCTGGTTCTTCTGCAGTCTCAGTCGCGGTCTCAGTTGCTGATTCCGCTACAAACTCAGCTACAGGTTCACTCATCGCAGCTTCTGCATCAAGCATCACCGCATCAAGACGCTCGTTGGTCGACGTAATAAATTCTTCGTCGTCACCAACATTGGAACGTGCAATCACTGCCTCTAGCAATTGACTTAATTTTTGAACTTGGTACGGCGCACGATCCGCCATTTCCGACAAGGCAAATCGTTGCAACATGCCTTTGACGCATTCAACTGCGTGATCCAGCGTGTCGAATTCAGCGTGATCCAGATTAACCGGATGCCGCTCTAAACGTTGCAAGACATTCTCCAAGCTGTGCGCCAACTCTTGCACCGAGAATAGACCAACCGTCGCTGAGCTACCCGCCAAAGAATGCGCGGCATGCACGGCATGACGTGAAACTGGGCGCGTTGGTTCATGTCGCCACTCAGCAAAGTCTTGTGCTAGGAAACGAACAATTTCATCCGTTTCCGCCATCTAAATGGTGTGCAAAGGCAGGCTAATTTCAATTTCACCAATGCGCTTCGTATTGTCGTTTTCATTCGAAACCGGCATAGAAAAATCGGGAAAATCAATAATCTGCGCAGTTTGCTGCTCGACTGCTTGTTGGCCTGCATGTTCGACCGCTTGTTCGTCTTGTCTTGCTTGCGATTCTTCTTGAATTTCTTCTTGAATTTCTTCTTGGGCCTCTTCCTGCACTACTTCTTGTACTTCTTCCGCCACTACTGACGATGCGACTAGGGTCTCGCCATGAGAAGCATCTTGCAGTTCCACTGCGTCCAAAATCAGATCGGACAATTCTAGCGACGCCTGCAATTGATCTTGAGGCTGGCTTATAGCAGGTGTTTCGTCCAACACGAGACCATTCAAGTCCAAATCTACACTGTGATCTGCTGTCAACTCAGTGGCCTCAACCATCAGCTCACCCAAGACATCGTCTATCATCGGCAAGTCGGAGTCGGTAAGCAACGCGCTTGCAAGTATCTCTTCAGAATGTGGCGCATCAAACGATTCTTCTTCGTCCAATGCGTTCATTACCGGCTCAAGTGTAATTTCTTCGTCGGCATCGAGACCGCTAATATCTAGCGCTTCAAATGAATTTTCATTTGTACTATCGATCTCGTTAGCCGTGTCAGCGCTAACTTCAGGCATCAACGCTTGCGCATCGGCTAAGGCTAGATCGCCAACGGCCTTTGCAACTGTCTCGTCAACTGATTCATTCGCCGCAAGATCAAGTGCATCAAGCTCATCGAAAGCTGGCGATACTGCGGCAAGCTCAGGCAAGGCA
The DNA here is from genome assembly GCA_964465175.1 of uncultured Burkholderiaceae bacterium. Classification (GTDB taxonomy): domain Bacteria; phylum Pseudomonadota; class Gammaproteobacteria; order Burkholderiales; family Burkholderiaceae_D; genus Undibacterium. Next base: position 5,990 of record CAYXJI010000146.1, read on the forward strand.
TTATCGCTATGATCGGCAACTGGTTCGCGGGCGCTAATTTCCGAATTCGCTGCGGCAAGCGTAATTTCAGACGTAATTTCAGGCGCGACTTCGAATTCAATTACAGGCGCGATGTCAGCAACAAACTCAGGCTCACGCATTGCAAGCTCAGGCTCAGGGGCAACAAGCACCGCTGGTTCGATGCTAAATGCCTGTCCATCTCTGACACGCGTAGCAGCAGCAATTATTGCGTCAGAATTTCTCGCCGAATTGCCCTTGGTTTTTAGTTCCTCGACCCAGTCGAACATCTCCGCTGCAGCATATTCCAGCAAGGCGTACAAGGGTTCTGTACCAGCGCGAGAATCCGACAACCAAAGATTCATCACCTGCTCAATATTCCAAGCGCCTTCGCCAAAGACAAAGAGGCCAACCATGCGTCCACTACCTTTTAAGGTATGGAAAGAGCGACGCAGCCGAATCAAGTATTCTTGATTCGCCGTATCGTGACGAGACAGAGGAATGTTTTCACGCACTGCTTCTAATACCTCGTCGGCCTCCATCAAGAAAATTTCCAATAACTCAGCATCAATTTCCGCTTCAGTTTCTGGTAATTCTTGGGTCAATTGGATTTCAGGCGCGGCTTCCGTATGCGTCGTCGCCGTAACGATTTCGTTCAGTGTCGTATTCGGATCAGAAAAATCCGCATGCGCTAATAAATCGATGGCGGTTTTTGCCCGTGCGCTCGCCTCACTATCATCCAATAAAGCAGCGAATGAACGTTCGTGATCAAGGGAATCTTTGAGTTGTGCCTGCAGCTCAGAATCTTGCGGCGCATCGACTAAGGATGCGAGTAGTCGCTCAGATTCTTTTTGCTGCTGTACCAAATCTTGTTCTGCGGTAGCCGCAGGTACAGGTTCAATACTTGTTTCTAGTGGCGTGGAAGGAAGTAACTCTTTTTCTGGGCCTTTTTCTAACAGTTTTGATTGAAAAATACCTTCATCCGCATCGAACACAAAGCGCTTTTTCGCCAATTCTGGCTGACTTTGCAAAGTTTCGATAAAGAAGGAAAGAGCACCAATGTTTTGTGCCACTTTTTGATGTAAAGCTGGGACGTCTACACTCACCAAGTCATCAATGCTCATGCATTGCTTCACCAAGTCTCGCGTATGCGTGACCGCAGCCAAAGCTTCGTCTTGATCAAGGATAGCCAAGGCGCCACCGATTTGCGCCAATGTGCCATCCACTGGCGCCAAAATAGCGGTATTCGATACATCACGAAAATGCTCATCTAAGGCTTTTTCCGCATGTTTCAGGCTTACTTGCATTTCTCCGACCAACGCCGTCATGGTTTGACGTTGCTGTGCTTCACGAGAAATTTCACCTATCCAACTGGCCTGATTTTCAGGAATTTCGCCACCGACTACCGACAACAAACGCGCTGAAATCTCATCCGCCCGCACTGCAAAATTAGCAGGTAAATGTGTAATTTGTTCCAATGCATTTTCTAAAAACAACAAACAAGTGGCCAATTCCAAGCCCATGCGTTCTTGATCTTTTGCTTTTACTGCATGGCTGGCAATGCCGTTCAATTCACGCAATAATTTTGCCATTGGCGGCGACTGTAGTCCTGAGCCAAGCTCGGCCAAATCGCGCATTTTTTGAAAAAATTTGTCGGACAAGCCAGCGTCGCCGTTGGATATTCTGCCCCACAAATTTTTAATATTGCCTAATAATTCTTTAGCAGAGGCCAACACTTGCGGCGCGACCAAGCCATACCGTTTTTGGTCGTAATCAAGTGGTACATGATTATCGAGTTGATAGGCTTTACGAATTTGTGAGACGAAGGCGGACGGCTGTTTGACCTGGGCAATAAAGAACAAGGCATCGCGCAATAGACGTTCCGGCACGCTGGTATTACCTTCGACCAGGCGGCGAATTTGTAAGTTGATGCGGCCCCAAATTTGTTTAATGTGGCGTTCATCTTTGGCATCAACTTGCGCTGTCGATTCTGCAAAAGCGCGCATCACCAGCCAAAAAGCTTTCGCTTGCGAGCTGGTTTGTGCTTGTTCAATTTCATGAATCAACACGCTCATTTGCATGGAGGAATCTTGCTTCGCTTCGTTGTTTTTACTGGTCAACAAAGTCAGCAACATTTTTTCAAAACGCAAACGAATCGCACCATAGTTGACCACAGCAGGATTTGCCGACAAGCTCAACTCAGGTATTTTTTCTTGAACCGATAAGGAAGGGAAAAATAAATCCGCTGGGTGAATCCGTTCCGCGCCCTTCAACTCCAATAAGGCGCGATACTCCGGATACAAGCGCACTGGTTGCTGCGGATTACCCGCTAACAAATCTTCGAGATAACGTAAAACTGCATAAAAAGCTTCGGTAATTTTATTCGCTACATCGTGCGAACTTTCCAGTTTCCCTGCTTGAATTTTTTCAATTAATTCCTCAACCGTCTCTGTAACGATTGCCACACCTTCAATTTCAACGATCTGCAAAGCACCATGTGCCTGATGCAGATAACTTTTCGCCTGTAATAAAGATGTTGCTCGTGCATCGGCATCTTGGTCAACTGAAGCAACCAATAATTTACCTGCATTGGAGAGCGCTTCTCGCAACTCCGTCATCACCCAGGACAAAGGAGCAATGTCAAATTGCTCCTGTCCCAAATCTGATGATTTAGAAGAACCTGATGTCATTCTTAAACCCCGCAAACTCTGTAGGCGAGAAACCAAGTTTCTCGCGTTGCATACATCAGCAAATTAAGTAAATCTAACTTGCTGTCTAAAATCAGGCAGTAACCCGGAATCGAGACACCGAGTTTTTCAATTCTTCCGCTAATTTAGACAAGTCTTTAATGGAGAGAGAGGTTTGTTGCGTACCATTTTGTGTTTTTTCAGTAATCGTCAAAATGTGCTCAATATTTTGCGCAACACCATTCGCCGATGTCGCCTGCTGCTCCGTGGAGAGAGAAATACCTTGAATCAGTTCCGCGAGACGGTTTGAAACGCTACGAATTTCTGACAACGCCGT
>CAYXJI010000147.1:0-5135 GCA_964465175.1 uncultured Burkholderiaceae bacterium
AAGTGATGACAAAGCCTGCAGTCGCAGGCTTTTTGCTTCTATATACATCTAAAGGACTGCTTTACTGCATGCTTAACGGGTAAAATGCAGGCTTGCGTTAATAGAGCTTTCCATTATGAGTAAATTGTCTTTTGACCGTATCTTGCAATCGCAAGGCTTCGGTACCCGTAAATACTGCCGTGAACTGATACAAGATGGTGAAGTGACTATCGATGGCGAAGTTCATGATAACTACAAAGAATTAATCGAAACTCAAGGCTTGGTGTTCACGATTTTTGAAGAAGCGTGGACTTATCGTGAACATATTTATTTGTGTTTGAATAAGCCTGCCAATTTCGAATGTTCGCGCAAACCTTCTCATCATCCTGGCGTGCTTAGCTTATTGCCTGAGCAACTGAGTTGGCGCGATGTGCAACCGGTGGGACGTTTGGATCATGATACGACAGGTATGTTGTTGATGTCGGACGACGGTCCCTTTATTCACGCGCAATCATCGCCTAAACGGCATATTCCCAAATTATATGTGGCGACGACCGCGGAGCCTGTGACGGACGAGCTCATAGCAAAATTATTATCTGGCGTGCAATTGCATGATGAGCCTGAAGCTTTAGCCGCACAAAGTTGTGTTCAACTTGATGAATTCCAGTTGCAAATTGTGTTGGAACAAGGAAAATACCATCAGGTAAAACGGATGCTAGCGGCAGCTGGGAATCATTGCGCCGCATTAAAGCGCACGGCGATAGGACAACTGAATTTAAGTAGTTTGGGTTTGGAGGAGGGGGAATGGTGTTATTTAACGCCAGAACACTTAGCCCTATTAGTGCCAGATGCCGACAAATAAGAATTGTTTTTTCTCTGCAGCAGATTGCTTGGTGTTGCTTTCGTCAATAAGGAAAACCTATGTTAGTGATTGCCGTGATGAATCCCAAAGGTGGTGTTGGAAAAAGCACTTTTTCTACGAATTTGGCTGGCTATTTTGCGGCGCAGGGACATGCGGTGATGCTGGGAGACGCAGACGTTCAGCACTCTTCGCGCGCTTGGCTGTCATTGCGCCCAGCCCATCTGCCCGCGATTGCCGGTTGGGAGATTTCTGATGGAAATATGGCCAAGCCGCCTAAAGGAACCAGTCATGTGGTGATTGATACGCCCGCTGGGATCAAGGGTAATAAGCTCGATGCTATTTTAAAAATCGCGCATAAAGTGATCGTTCCTTTACAAGCATCGATGTTCGATATTTTGGCGACTGAAGATTTTCTCAAAAAATTGGCCAAGCGTGATGAAAAGTGCGAAATAGGTGTACTGGGCATGCGCGTGAATGCGCGTACCAAAGCAGCGGATCAGTTAGCGCATTATGTGGAACAGCTGGGATTGCCCGTATTAGGGTATTTACGCGATACACAAAACTACATTCAGTTGGCCGCGCATGGTGCGACTTTGTGGGATGTCGCGCCCTCAAAAGTGGAAAAAGATTTGGCGCAATGGGAGTCCATCTTGCGCTGGGCATCACAAAAATAGTGTGCGATGCGTTGCTTCACTAAAGAAAATATTTTATGCATTTCACCATATTTAAAACACCGATCATTAACACGCTAATGCGTTGGATTTCTGTTGGTATCCTGCGCCTAATGGGCTGGCGGATTGATAGCACGGCTGCCAATGTCAAAAAATGCGTGCTAATCGCGGCGCCGCATACCAGTAATTGGGATTTTCCAATCGCTTTGTTGCTGTGTTTTGCCCTGCGTTTAGACGTGTATTGGATGGGAAAATCAAGTTTATTTCCACCGGTACTGGGTGCTGTGATGCGTTGGTTGGGTGGTATTCCGGTGGATCGTTCGCAAGCTGGTAATTTGGTGCAAGCGACGGTGGAGGCATTTTCAAAAAATGAGCAGCTTTTAGTCATCGTTCCACCTGAAGGTACGCGCAATAAAGTGACGCGTTGGAAGACGGGCTTTTACTATATTGCGGTCGGTGCTCAAGTTCCGTTGGGCTTGGCTTATGTCGATTTTAAAGAAAAGATAGGCGGCGTTGGCCAATTATTTTACCCTTGCGGCAATATTGAAGAAGACATGATTTTGATTCAGCAGTTTTATGCGGGCTTTAGCGGTAAAAATCCCCAGCAATTTGATTCAGATACGATTCAAACCAAGAAATAATTAGTCTGACCTACCCTGAGGAGGGTGATTTTGAGCGCGAAAAAATCTAACACAAATACCAAGCTTCCCACTAAAAATTGGACGCAAGATAAATTTACCCTTTACACCGTCGTCGTAGTTATATTGGTACTTTGCGGCTTAGCTTTTTTTATTTACCACGCTCGTACAAGTGGACGCGTGGAGGTTGCATCAACTTATGTCGAATTAAAGCAATCCATCGTCAATGATTCGGGAGTCGTGGCGCGTCTATCTGTCACGATTCAAGTTGCCGCCGGTGATGAAGACTGGCTGAAAAAAAACCAAGCCGCGTTGAATGCAAATTTTAATAAAGAGTTGAGCACAACAGACGTCAGCACTTTACGCACAACGGAAGGCAAGCTTGAATTGCAAGAAGAGCTCAAACGTAAATTCAATTTATTGTTGAAGACAGATAAAGTCCAAGCGGTGATGGTAACGGAATTGTTGATGCAAGATCAGCGCAATGATTAAGTTGGCTTGCGATGCGTGTGTAGCAGTTTCTTGAATCGATTAAATTACAACTCAACTTGATCTAATTTTTTAAATCGCAAGGTCGCCTCTTCAATTAAAGTGTCCAGTGAAGCCTGGTCAAGATTAAGTCCATTCCACGACACCACAGAGACCGAAATCGTTTGATCCTGTGCGCCTGCGTTCCTGCTGAGCATATGACTAATGCCATCAGCGACATGGACTACTGAAGCGAGAAAGCCGATGCCAGGTCGGTCTGGATGATGATGCCCTGCTATCGCGTTTTTCATGACCTCAGAAAAATTCCATTCGATCGCGAGCGCCTCGCCGACTGCGGCATGATCAATTCCTAAAATTTTTCGTTCTGCTTCAAATTGCGTTGCCAGTGTCTCTTTACGATAGACAATGACTTGTTCAAATTCACGTGGATACAAAGTGACTAACGCCAATAAGCCGATATCGTGCAAAAGCCCAGAGGTAAAGGCTTCATCTTCGTTGAAATTCATGCGACGTGCGATGAGTTTGGAGACGAAGGCAACTGCATTCGAATGGCGCCAAAAAGCCTTGTGATCAAATCCTTGGCAATTATTTTCTGGAAAACAACCTGAGAGCGCCGCCGACAAGACCATTTGTTTTACGGTATCTAGACCCAGCAGTGACATCGCTTGTTGTATGGTGGTGACTTTGACTAGCGTGGAGTAAAAAGGGGAATTGGCGTAGCGCAGAGTCTTGGCGGTGAGTGCCAAATCTTGAGTCACTTTTTGCGCCAGCAAATGAACATCGGTATCTTCTTGTTCCAAACTAGTGAGCAGCTCCATCACGATGGCAGGTAGCGTCGGAAGATCTTTTAAATTTTCAGTTACTTGCTGCAGGCTCAAGTAGGCCATATAAGCTACTCACTTTCTAAAGAGAATCCAAATAGAGATTCGGTATAAAAGTAGCTTGCCAGAAAATGAGGCTTTAGTGCGTAGTTTTCAGATAATTTACCGTCTTTGTTGTAATCCGCCTAGATGATTTCTTGCCTTACTTGGTCATATTAAAGCGCTTCATTAAGTTTGGATACCAAGCGTTTCTCCGAGATGCTGGCTTTGGCTCGTTCCAACATATCAATCGCCGCCGGGCCGCGCAATAAAGTCACCGCCACTGCCAAGGCATCAATGTAGGTCAAGTGCGCCAAGCGTGAAGTCATCGGCGTGTATATGTCGGGGTCTTCTTCTACGTCAACACTGATATGCACGTCGGCAAGTTCTGCCAGAGGGCCACCGCTGGCACATAAGACCAAGACTTTGGCGCCGGTGTCTTTTGCCAGTTGCACGCTGCGGATTAAATCGCGGGTGCGGCCAGTACGAGAAAAAGCGACGACTAGACAATCACTGTTTAATAAGCTGGCCGATTGCGCTTGTAAGTGGGCGTCACAAAATACTGTCGTTGGAATACCGAAACGGAAAAATTTTAACTGCGCGTCAATCGCCAATGCACCTGAATAACCAAGGCCATAGCATTCAATCCGGCGCGCGCGTGCCAGTAAATTGACTGCCGCTTCAAAGGTGGCACTATTCGCAGTATTGCGCGCTTCCATCAAGGTCGCGATGGTGCGGTCAAACACTTTCGGTAACACATCTTTGACGTGATCCGCTTGATTCACATCCAAGTGCAAATAGGGAATGCCAGTCGCCAAGCTCTTTGCAAAGGCGAGCTTGAATGACTTGAAGCCATCAAAGCCCAAGGATTGCGCAAAACGGGCAACGGTCGGTTCACTCACATTGCATACTTGCGCCAGCACCCTGATCGACATCTCTAAAGCATCGTGCGGTTTCTGCAATAGAAAATCCGCGACTTGACGTTCTGCCCGACTCAATGCGGTACTGGCAACGCGTATGCGTGCCAGCAATCCTTTTTCAGGAGGATTGTTGGTCGTACTGTTTTTTGTGGAGAGAACGTTGACCATAAGGGAATTGCTTTCTGCGTTTTGCTTGTGCTTATTTGGTAGAAATAAGTCTGTAGTCGCTTATTTATTATTTATTCTTTATTCTCTATTGCGCTGGGTAAGCGCAATTAGGATGTGCAAACTTATGTGTGAATTTATGTGCAGCTAAGGACACCAAAAAACGTCAATCTTACACTGTGCTTGTTGTAATAAGTTGGTAATTGGCAAACCGCTAGTCATGGCGTTTTCAAACACCTGACGTTTCTCGTCACCGGTAATGACTAACCAAATTTTTTCAGTTTGCAATAAGCGTGGCAAGGATAAGGAGATACGCGTTTGATGGGTCTGCGGATGCACGGCGGCGAGACAATCTAGGCCATCGGCTTGCACTGGTGCGCCGGGAAACAAAGAGGCGATATGTCCATCTGCGCCCATGCCCAATAACACTGCGCTAAAGCGCGTGGGGAGTTGCTGATGCAGGCGTTCATTGATCGCTTCCATCGCGACTTCGGGCGTGTTGGCGGCGTTTTTTAAGGACACTAAATTCCATTGTTTGCCATAACTTAAGG
>CAYXJI010000147.1:5145-8936 GCA_964465175.1 uncultured Burkholderiaceae bacterium
CAAACCCTCGTTACTTTGCGGATCATTATCGTTGACCCAGCGTTCATCGGTCGCGGCCAAACGCACATCAGAAGGTGTGCGTTGTGCTAAGGCTAGATCGAGTTCGCGATAGACAGGCGCAGGCGTGGAGCCACCCGCTAAGGCGAACGAAGCAGGGCGCTTTGCGGTGGCGGCGCTATCGATTAGATCAAGCCAATCCTTGACTAGGGATTGACTTAGTTCGCCAAAATTTTCAAAACGATGAAATTGCCAATTGTTCTGCGCATTGTTCTGCAAATTTGGCGGTACTTTAGACGCTACAGTCATTGATGTTTCCATGATGTTCTCAGCCTTCAACATACTCTTCGCCCCACGCTGCACCGTGTTGCGCTAATAAATAACTTGCCGCTGCTGGCCCCCAGCTACCAGCGATATAGGCTTTCAAACCTTCGGCGTCATTCTCCCAAGCGGACATAATTGGATCTATCCATTCCCACGCCGCACCTAATTCATCATCACGCACAAACAAAGTCAGGTCGCCATGCAAGGCATCGAGCAAAAGGCGTTCATAGGATTCCACGCGGCGCAAATTCGATGCTTCGGCAAAATCCAAATTCAAGGCGACATCGGAGAGACGTATGCCTTCACCTGGCTCTTTCGCCTTCATAAACAATTGCACGCTTTCTTCCGGTTGCAAAGTGATGACCAAACGATTCGAGCGCAATGGACCTTGGCCTTTGCCAAAAATCGAATACGGAATCGGCTTGAAATTAATCGTGATTTCCGCGCAACGACTAGCCATACGTTTGCCCGTGCGCAGGTAGAACGGTACACCCGCCCAACGCCAGTTATCAATCTCTGCGCGAATCGCGACAAACGTCTCGGCGCGGCTGGACGCTGGAACGCCCGGTTCGTGTTGATAACCGATGACGGGTTTGCCATCGACGGCGCCAGCGCGATATTGGCCGCGCACCGTTTTCTTGGCAACATCGTCTGCCGTGAATTTGCGCAAGGCACGCAAGACTTTGACTTTTTCATCGCGAATTGCATCGGGATTGGCGTTGACTGGCGGCTCCATCGCCACAATAGACACCAATTGCAATAAATGGTTTTGCACCATGTCGCGCAGCGCACCAGTCTTATCGTAGAAATCACCACGGGTTTCGACACCGACTTGCTCTGAAATCGAAATCTGTACGTCTTGTATCCATTTGCGATTCCACAAAGGTTCGAGGAAAGAATTGGCAAAGCGTAGCGCGAATAAATTTTGCACCATCTCTTTACCGAGGTAATGGTCGATACGGTAGATTTGGTTTTCGTTCAGATAAGTGCGCAGGGCAGAATTGATTTCCTTGGCGGATTTGGCATCACGACCCAAAGGTTTTTCAACCACCACGCGGGCATTGCCTTCGACTAAACCATGTTTAGATAATTGCTCGACCACGGGGATGAAGATGTCTGGGCCTATGGCTAAGTAGAATAATTTTGCTTTTGTGGTATCGGCGCTCACACGCGCTTTCAAAGCGTCAAAATCGCTCGGGACTTTTGCGTCAATTTTGGAGTAGCCGGTTAATGCCAAAAAGGCGGCTAATTGTTCGGCCGATCCATTGGCTTTTGCGGCGTAGGTTTCTATACTACTTGCAACGCGTGTACGGAAATCATCATCACTAAGCGCCTCACGCGCAGCACCGATAAAACTAAATTCGGGATCAAGACGTCCATTGACGAACGCGCTGTACAGTGCAGGAATGATCTTGCGTTTCGCCAGATCGCCAGTGCCGCCAAACAATACAAAAGTAGTCATGTGGACTCCGAATAATTCTAGTTAGATAGGAAAAATCGTTAATTGAAAAACATAAAACTTTTTTTGCCGCAGAGGCGCAGAGTACGCGGAATGCTTTTAAAAAAACTCTGCGCTCTCTGCGCCTCTGCGGTTAATTTTTTGTTCTTCGATTGAATAAATTATGCCATAGCTTAAACCATATTTCTTCAAAAATGTAGTTTCATTACGATATTTTTGATGGTTTTTATGTTTTAGATGGAAAAATATCGCTTTTCTGAAAGTTTGTTACAGTTTTTTTCTGTTTTTGTGCTATCTTTCAGGTATTCGAATTAGATACCCCACAAAACTATGACGACTTCTGGACAAAATACAAATCACATTGCAATCAACGCGGTAGTTGATGCTGTTACGCAACGAATTACCGAGCGCAGCAAAGTCTTGCGTCAGGAATACTTGGCGCGCTTAGAGCAATTGCGCCATCGTGGGCCGCGTCGTGCGAGCTTGTCGTGTGCCAATCAAGCGCATGCGAATGCGGCAGCCGATAGCAAAACCAAGATCTGGTTGAATCAAGCGCAGAAGCCGAATATTGGCATCGTGACCGCCTATAACGATATGCTATCTGCGCATCAGCCTTACGCAACTTACCCCGATCAAATCAAAGAAGCAGCATTGCGCTTTAACGCCACTGCGCAAGTCGCTGGTGGTGTGCCTGCGATGTCCGCTGGCGTGACGCAAGGTCGCCCTGGTATGGAATTGTCTTTGTTCTCGCGTGACGTGATTGCGCAAGCGACCGCGATTTCACTGTCTCATGATGCTTTCGACGCGACTTTGTGTCTGGGTATTTGCGACAAAATTGTGCCGGGTTTATTGATCGGCGCTTTAGCTTTCGGTCACTTACCGACTCTCTTTATTCCCGCTGGTCCTATGGGCTCGGGGTTGTCGAATAAAGAAAAAGCCGCCGTGCGTGAACGTTATGCGCAAGGTAAAGCGACAAAAGAAGAATTATTAGCAGCCGAGAGCGCTGCTTACCATAGTGCTGGCACTTGCACCTTTTACGGCACGGCCAATAGTAATCAAATGTTGTTAGAGGCCATGGGTCTCCATTTGCCAGGCGCCGCCTTTGTCCATCCCTCGGATCCCTTGCGTCATGCATTGACCGACGCAGCGGTTGAGCAAGTATTGAAATTGACGGAAACCGCTGGCGACTATCGTCCAATTGGTCATATCGTGAATGAAAAAACCATCGTCAATGCGGTGATTGCCCTGCTCGCGACTGGCGGCTCGACCAACCATACGATACATTGGATCGCAGTTGCCCGTGCTGCGGGCATTCTTATTGATTGGCAAGATTTTGATGAATTGTCTTCCGTCATTCCTTTACTGACGCGCGTCTATCCAAATGGAACTGCGGACGTAAATGCGTTCGAAGAAGCGGGCGGCCCAACCTTTGTAATCCGTGAATTATTATCGCAAGGTTTGATGCATGCCGATGTCATGACGGTGTTTGGCGATCAAGGTTTAGCTTCGCATACCACGCGTCCAGAATTACAAGATGGCAAAGTGGCCTTCATCGCTCATCCAGAAAAATCCAGTGATCCTGCGGTCGTGCGTAATGTTGATGAGCCCTTCGCAGCGACTGGCGGTTTGCGTCTATTGCAAGGCAATTTAGGGCGTGCGATTGTGAAAGCGTCCGCCGTGCCAGAAGAGGCTTGGATCGTGCGCGCACCTGCCAAAGTATTTGAGTCGCAAGAAGCTGTGGTTAACGCCTATAAGGCCGGACAATTAAACCAAGACTTCGTTGCGGTCGTGATTTTCCAAGGCCCGCAGGCGAATGGTATGCCAGAGCTGCATCATTTCACACCCGTACTCGGCAGCTTAATGTCAGCGGGTTATAAAGTCGCACTAGTGACCGACGGCCGTATGTCAGGCGCCTCCGGCAAAGTTCCCGCGGCTTTGCATGTGAGTCCAGAAGTTGCGCAAGGTGGACCGCTAGGCAAAGTACGTGATGGCGATATGATTGAATTGAATG
>CAYXJI010000148.1:0-8886 GCA_964465175.1 uncultured Burkholderiaceae bacterium
TCTCAAAGAAGTTCAGAACTTCTATATCGAGACATTCAGATAGAAAAATTAATTTGACACCCCGAAATCAGCACTTCGTCGCAAGATGCTGGTCGACGTCAAACAATTTGATTAAAGTCGCCACATTGCCTATCGACGAATTTACTTTCCGCATTCTAGTTTGCGCATGAAAACAACAGTAAGTAATAGGTAAAAAAATTAAATAATTAACATTGAAATTCCTTTAATTCTCGCAAACAACCAAAGAATATTAAGCTTAATATTCACGGAATCGAATAATCAATGGAAAAACTCAATAGAGACAAGACGGACACCAAAACATTGCAATAATAGTATTTTTTCGATACAAATCTAATACAATTAGTTTGACGCTTAATTATCAATTTGATTTACACTTTCCGCTTCGCTGCGATTCATTTGGAGTTTTGACTATCATGAATACGAAACAAATTTCACTCGGTATTTTTTTGGCGGCTGTTGCCAGCCTCGCTTCTAGCCAAGAGTTTGTGGTTTCTCCATCTCAGATGAATACGCAGCCGAGCTGCCAAGAAAACTGTCCTGCGGACGGTGCCAGCGGTGGTCAGAACGCCCCCCATATTGACCGCAGTGGCATGGACAAAGCGTCAGTGCATTTACAAGTGCTGCAACAAAGTTCACATAAATTTAGTGAGCCTGCCAATGCCAAAAAAAATAACGACGACAAAAAATCGTCCAGCAAATCGCAGAGCAATACCTGATAATCTAAAAAGCCTGTCGTCGACAGGCTTTTTTATTAATTCGCTTTGGCCAATACATTGCAAAACATAGCACAATGTGACTAAATTCAGCATGCTAATTACATATTATCTAACTGGCGCAGATACGCTAATTTTTCCGCAATTTTAATTTCTAGTCCACGCGGTACGGGTTCATACCAACGTAGCGCTTCTAAACCCTCAGGCATATAAGTTTCACCCGCTGCATACGCATTAGGCTCGTCATGTGCGTAGCGATACAATTTGCCGTAGCCCAGTTCTTTCATGAGTTTAGTGGGGGCATTGCGTAGATGTTCAGGCACTACGCGGGATTTATCTTTGGCGACAAAAGCACGCGCTTGTTTGTACGCCATATAAACCGCATTCGATTTCGCAGCACAGGCCAAGTACACCACCGCTTCCGCCAACGCCAACTCACCTTCCGGCGTTCCCAGTCGCTCATAAGTCTCGGCGGCATCGAGGCAAATCCGCAAGGCTCGTGGATCCGCTAGACCAATATCTTCGCTCGCCATACGAATTAAGCGACGTGCCAAATAGCGCGGGTCGGTACCGCCATCGAGCATGCGTACCAACCAATACAAAGCAGCATCAGGATTCGAGCCGCGCACCGATTTATGTAGGGCGGATATCTGATCATAGAAGGCATCACCGCCCTTATCAAAACGACGCAAGCTATCGCCTAGACACTCTGCCAGTAAGGTACGATCGACTTCTTTTAGGCCTTTGACTTGTGCTGCACGCGCTGCGATATCCAGATTATTCAAACATTTTCGACCATCACCATCGGCACTCGCGATTAAACTTTGTCGTGCTTCTGCGCTGAGCATCAGGCCATCAAGCTCTTGGGTGCAGGCTTTGTCCAAGATCAAAGCCAGATCGTCCTCCGTCAAGGACTTCAACACATACACGGCAGCGCGGGACAATAAAGCGCTATTGACTTCGAACGAGGGATTCTCAGTGGTCGCACCGATGAAGGTAAATAAACCGCTCTCCACATGCGGTAAAAAAGCGTCTTGTTGGCTCTTATTAAAACGATGCACTTCATCGACAAATAAAATCGTGCGACGCTGCGAACTGGCTCGAACAAATTCGGCCCGCTCCACTGCATCACGAATGTCTTTAACGCCCGACAACACGGCGGACAGGGCGATAAACTCAGCCTCGAAAGCCTTTGCCATTAAGCGAGCCAAAGTCGTTTTACCAACACCGGGCGGCCCCCACAACAACATCGAATGCGGCTCACCCGATTCAAAGGCAACGCGCAGTGGTTTGCCTAGGCCTAACAAGTGCTGCTGCCCTATCACGTCGGTTAAACTTTGTGGTCGCAGGCGTTCAGCCAAGGGCTGGCTCAATGCTGCAGATGGCGCACCCATCATGGGCGTAAAATTTCCGCGCCTTGTGGCACAACAAATTTAAATTGATCCGCAGAAAAAATAGGATTTTTCTCGAAATTCTTCAGCGTCACGACCGATAACTGTCCAAAGCTATCGCGTAGTTCCATACCGACAGGCACTCCCTCTTTCATACCTATTGCGATCGTCTCAAACTGGCTATCTTTGGTTTTGGGCGTGGCCTCCAACCAATCAACGCCTTGCTTCAAGCCTACATCTTTCATCACAAAATTTTTGTCTAAATCAACGTTACCAAACAAGATGGCAGCCGGGCTAGATGCAATCGCATTGCCTAGCGATTTAATCGTGACTTGATTTAAATCTTTATCGTAAAGATAGAGTTTATCGCCGTCCGCTTGCAACACTTGATCATAAGGTTTGGTATAGGTCCAGATGAATTTACCGGGACGCGCAAACATAAAGATGCCGGACGACGTTTTTCCAATTTTCGAGACGCCATTCGAAGTCTTCATTTGTAATTGCAAAAACTCACCTTTGGCGGTTTTGGTATTGACGACAAAAGCTTTAAATTGCTCGATGCCGGACGCTTGCGCAGTGCCTGCTACTGCCAACATCCAACTTAAGACCATCGCGTTTAAGCGCCCACTTTTTTTAAAGGTATTCAAAATAAATCCAATTCTTTCTTCAATAAGATTGCTACTCAACGCAGCCACTGCAAAGTTGGTCTACTCCGCGTTTCCAGCAGGGACCAAAATTTCACGATTGCCGTTTGACTGCATGGTTGAGACGACACCGCTGGTTTCCATCTGCTCCAATAGACGCGCGGCTCGGTTGTATCCGATGCGCAAATGACGCTGAACCAGAGAGATGGACGCACGACGGTTTTTCAATACGATGGCGACGGCCTGATCATACAAGGCGTCTGCCTCACCACCAGCTTCGCCCGGTGCCAGCGCATCACCGCCCTCTTCCAACACGCCGCCCTCCAATATACCCTCGATGTAATTCGGCTCGCCTTGTTCTTTCAAATACTTCACCACACGATGCACTTCTTCATCTGAGACAAAAGCACCATGCACACGCATGGGCAAACCGGTACCCGGCGGCATGTATAACATATCGCCCATACCGAGCAAGGACTCAGCACCCATCTGATCCAAGATGGTGCGCGAGTCAATTTTGCTACTGACTTGAAATGCGATACGTGTAGGGATATTCGCCTTAATCAAACCGGTGATTACATCCACCGATGGGCGTTGTGTTGCTAAGATTAAATGCAAACCCGCAGCCCGCGCTTTCTGTGCAATCCGTGCGATCAGTTCTTCAACTTTTTTACCCACCACCATCATCAAGTCAGCCAATTCGTCAATGATAATGACGATGGTAGGAAGCTTCTCTAAAGGTTCCGGCGCATCAGGCGTCAAACTAAATGGATTGGGAATATGTTCTTCGCGCTTGGCCGCTTCGGCAATCTTGACGTTATAGCCGGCCAGATTTCGCACACCCAGTTTTGACATCAACTTGTAACGGCGTTCCATTTCATTGACCGCCCAATTCAAAGCGTGACCAGCTTGGCGCATGTCGGTAACGACTGGTGCTAGCAAATGCGGAATGCCTTCATACACGGACATTTCCAACATCTTAGGATCGATCAAAATCATCCTGACGTCATTTGGGTCGGACTTATACAACAAGGACAAAATCGTGGCGTTAATACCGACCGACTTACCCGATCCGGTGGTACCTGCGACCAACAAATGCGGCATCTTAGCGAGATCAGCCACCACGGGATGACCGGCAATATCCTTGCCCAGCGCCACCGTCAAATTTGAAGAACTATCGTTGTAGACTTTAGAGCTCAATATCTCGGTCAAACGCACAATCTGACGCTTAGGATTGGGCAACTCCAAGCCCATATAATTTTTACCAGGAATCGTCTCCACCACGCGAATCGACGTCAAAGCAAATGACCGTGCCAAATCACGTGCCAAGCCTACGATCTGACTGCCTTTCACGCCGGTCGCCGGCTCAATTTCATAACGCGTAATGACAGGACCAGGGTAGGCCGCAATCACTTTCGCATCGACGCCAAAATCAGAGAGTTTTTTCTCAATTAAACGGCTGGTAAACTCTAGGGTTTCTATGCTCACCGTTTCTTGCATTATCGGCGGCTCATCTAATAGTGACAGCGGCGGCAAGTTCGTATCAGGCATGTCATTGAACAGAGAGACTTGGCGTTCTTTTTCTATGCGCTCGGATTTTTGCACTGCGACCACCTGCGGCTCTATCCGGATTGGTGGCGCCTCAACGATTTTTGCTCGTTCTTGCACTACCGTGGTCTCACGCTTCACGGCCGCCGTTTCGCCCAATTTACGATCCTCATGATCGCTATATTTTTTACGAACAAATTCGAACGCCGTCTCGATAGCAGCCCCTGTGTTCTCTGCGATTTGCCACCACGAAATATGAAAATACAGGCTAAAACCCAACGCGATCAAGAGCAATAGCAATAGTGTCGCGCCCGTAAACCCAAACGCCGCCGAGCTTAAATTGCCGATGATGCCACCCAACACGCCACCGTGTACGCCGGGTAGTGCCAGCTTCATCGAGTATAGGCGCAGGGATTCTATTCCCATGCAACCCACCAACACCAACACAAAACCCGTTGCTTGAATTATTTTTTCCAAACTATGCGGGGTTTCATCGACCTTTTCTGCCAGCTGATTATTCACTGCTCGGTAGTCTGCCCACACCATCCGTAATAAGGCCAAACAAAACCACCAAGCAGAAAAGCCGAAAATAAAAAAGAATAAGTCCGCAATATAGGCACCCACTTTCCCGCCCAAATTGTGAAACCGTGCGACTTCGGTCACATGCGACCAACCAGGGTCAAGTGGGGAATAGGTCGCTAAAATCAGCATCAAATAAACACTGACCGCCGCGAACAGCAGCCAGCGCACTTCCGTCAATAAAATGACAAGACGATTTGGCAAAGGCGCACGAGAGGGAGCGCTGCGACTACGTTGATAGACTTCGTTAGAATTCGTCATAAATTTTAGAGAAAACAAGCAGACATGATTGTAGGGCAAAAGCTGGGTGATAGGCTATTTGACTTGGTTTTCTTCTACATTAGCGGCGCTCAGCACCTGACTTTATTTAAATTGCATTGACTGGATTTCAGGTCAAAACGGCATTCCTTGACTTGAATAAAGTCAAGTTGTACCAAATCTGGGATAATGCGCAATGTCGCAATGCAGATCATAGCCTTGCAATTTACCCATTCTGTTGCACTAAATGAATCATTAAGTGAATCACTAAGCTTCTTTCTCGAACTTTCGTATCGGAACCACTATGTCTACTTCCAAATCAAGCAAACACGCCCATGTTTTGATTCTCGGCTCTGGCCCAGCAGGATACTCAGCCGCCGTCTATGCCGCCCGCGCCAATTTAAATCCTGTATTGATCACCGGTGTAGAACAAGGTGGCCAGCTAATGACTACCACTGATGTTGAAAACTGGCCTGCCGATCCTAACGGCGTCCAAGGCCCAGAGCTAATGCAACGCTTTTTAGAGCACGCAGAACGCTTCAATACCGAAATCATTTTTGACTATATTCACACCGCCAAGCTGACCGAAAAACCTATCCGTTTATTCGGCGATCAAGCCGAATACACCTGTGATTCTTTGATTATTGCTACTGGCGCGTCGGCACAATATTTGGGCTTACCGTCCGAAGAAGCCTTCATGGGCAAAGGCGTTTCGGCTTGCGCTACCTGCGATGGTTTCTTTTATCGCGGCAAAGAAGTGGCAGTAGTTGGTGGTGGCAATACTGCCGTCGAAGAAGCCTTGTATTTATCCAATATCGCCAGCAAAGTCACGGTCATTCACCGTCGCGACAAATTCCGCGCAGAAGCGATTTTAATCGACCGCTTATTGGCCAAAGTCGCCGAGGGCAAAGTAGAAATTAAATGGAATCACACCTTAGATGAAGTCACAGGCGATGCGTCTGGTGTCACGGGTATCAATATCAAATCTGCCGACGGCGTCGTCAGTGCCGTGCCTTTGCACGGTGTTTTTATCGCCATCGGCCACAAACCTAACACCAGTATTTTCGAAGGCCAGTTAGAGATGAAAAACGGCTACATCATCACCAAGATGGGCAACGAGGGTATGGCAACAGCAACCAATATCCCTGGCGTATTTGCCGCCGGTGACGTGCAAGATCACATCTACCGTCAAGCCATTACTAGCGCCGGCACAGGCTGTATGGCGGCCTTGGATGCACAGCGCTTTTTAGAAGAATAAGATGTGAACTGCAAAGATCGCAGAGGGATTCAAAAAAAACTCTGCGATCTCTGCGCCTCTGTGCAAATGCATTTGATTTTCCACCGTATCTCCCCACCTCCTCAGCAAACATCATCATGGCCTCATCAATGAAATCCTTTGCTGACCTCCAACAAGTTGGCAAGCAACTTAAAGAACAACAAGCGCAACGCGAAAAAGCCGAAGCCGAGCGCATCGCACGTGAAAAAAAAGCCGCAGTCGAAGCCAATATTTTTCGCAGCAGCATCGGCGATGTTCAAGTCTTAAAGCAACCAGAAAAATTTCATCCTACGCCAAAGAAACCACCACCACTGCCCTTCAAACATATAGAAGACGAACAAAAGGCTTTACAAGAATCTTTATCCGATGAATTTGATGCAGGTACGCTGCTAGAGTCCGACGAAAACCTCAGCTACACCCGCCCCGGCGTCGGCATAGACGTCGCAAAAAAATTGCGCCAAGGCGCATGGGTCATACAAGCCCAACTCGACCTCCACGGCATGCGCCGCGACCAAGCGCGCGACAGTCTCGGTGAGTTTTTACGCAAATGCCTGCGCAGCGGTTTTCGCTGTGTCCGCATCATTCACGGCAAAGGTCTGGGCTCCATCAATAAAGAACCTGTGCTAAAAAATAAGGTACGCAATTGGCTGATACAAAAAGACGAAGTAATCGCCTTTAGTCAGGCCACTGCGGCAGACGGCGGCTCTGGAGCTTTAATTGTGTTGTTGCGGGCATCGTAACTCCCTAGCTCACCAAAGCACTTCTCTCCTGACAAGTCCTGACAGTCTGTACTCGTACACTACGGATATAGCAATTTTCGCTATGTCAATTAGGAGAGATTTATAATGAATCAAGTATTAGAACTAGTCAGCTTTAAACTCAAGCCCAACGCAAGCGCGACTCAATTCACAGACGCAAACAAGACTGTAGAGACATGGTTACGTCAACAAGGAGGTTTCGTGTCGAGGCATTTATGCGAGAATGACAATGGCACCTGGCACGACGTCGTTATTTGGCAAAATGGAGAACTAGCCCAAGCCGCTGCGGAGTCATTCATGCGAGAATTATGTGACAGCGAATTTATGGCGATGATCGATAGCACTGATGTCGTGATGACACATAGTCGTGTGGCAGCGACATTAAGGCCTTAGACCTCGTTCATTACGCCTTTGCATAACCGCATGAAAAAAGCCGACCGATTATTTCAACTAGTAACACTACTCAAGTCGAAACGCATTGCGATTACGGCGGCTAATATTGCATCGCAAATGCATTGCTCAGAACGGACTGTATATCGCGACATAAAAGCACTTCAAGAAGCTGGGATTATCATTGATGGTGCGGCGGGCGTCGGTTATCGCATCAACGCGGATAACCACATTCCGCCGCTCATGTTCACGCAAGATGAATTGCTTTCAATCTTGGTGGGTAATCGCATGGTGCAAGCATTGACCGACCCTCAATTAGGACAAGCAGCCCGGCTGGCAGAACAAAAAATACGCGCCATCTTGAGTCCGCGATTTCAACAATTTTGCGACCAACAGGCCTATCGCATTCCGGTGATGGAGAAAGATACTGCGCTTCGAAAGGTTCACGGTCAGATTCGCAGTGCATGCGAACAGCGTCAAAAAGTTGATCTACATTACCGTGACGCTGAAAATTCACCAAGCAAACGACGAATTTGGCCCTTAGGCCTAATGGGTTTAAACGGCATATGGATCGTCGTCGCCTGGTGCGAATTGCGTCAAGACTATCGTACGTTTCGCTTTGATCGCATGTTGCAAATAGAATTTTCCAATGAGCATTTCGTGACGACCAAAACCATTTCTATGGATTACTATTTTCAACACGTGATCAAAGTTAATGATCAAGAATGGCGCTAACTTGGGATCTAGCGACGCGGCATCTCGGTCGCGTTTTATGCAAAATTATTGACTTCCACACGCGGTATGACTGCACTTTTTGGTGGGCGCTGATCAACAAACTTTTTTGATTTAGTAGCGCCCGAAAGCAACGTAAGCGGCAAGCGGCATCAAGGGGCGAGGCAAAGTAAGCTGCGGCGGCACTAGAAATGATCCATTTGGACTTCGGTGACGTACACTGGCAACTTAAAATAAGGATATTCCAATTCACCATCTTGAACTTCCTCTATTGCCATTGATGTGATCAGAAAGAGCACCAGAAAATAGGTCGACTAGTGTCGGCTAAGCAGCTAGCTGATTCCTAGTTGATCACTGACATAATGACGTGATTTTCCGAAGCAATAGACCTGCTCTCCATTTGCAAGCTCAAGCTTGATACCGATAACTAATCACCAAGAAGGCAATCGAAAAACCTATTCCAAATGTTAATCCTTCTTAAAATTCTCTAAGTATTTCAACAATCCTTGTTATTTTTAGGGCTTACGCAAAATTGCGCTAGCTAGGCGGGAAGCCGAAGACAGTACGGTTGTACGG
>CAYXJI010000149.1:0-5846 GCA_964465175.1 uncultured Burkholderiaceae bacterium
AAGAATACGCTCGTGAAATGATCGTCGCCGAAGAATTGCATTTGGATGAAGTGAATAAAATGTTGCGCCGCCCTGGCGCGATTGAAGTGTTTGCGGCTTCTTAAGTCCGTGTTGCGAAGTCGGGCTGACTGGCCCGACAATTGGTACATTAAATCTTAGTGATTTTTTGGATGTTGATAAGATCGGATAAGGTTTCCTGCGAAGTCGCATCTTTTTCGATGATTAAAACGAACCCAATATGCTCTTTAAATACAAGCTCACGCCATTCACTTCTATCCTTTTGATACTGATCATTGCGCTCCTATTTGCTGGCATGCGCCTCTTAGGAACGCTAGGTCCAAAGTATTTAAACTGGCTACTACCCTTAGGGTTTTGCATGATGGCGGCGCTTCCTTGGCTCATATTGAGCCAGCAAGGTCGAAGCGAGATAGGATTACAAAATCCCGTACAAACTTCGCACATTTTTTTAGGCATAAGCCTTGGTGCGCTAGCCGCCTTTTTTTGCTTTTTGACTGGTAAATTAATCTTTGGAAATGGTATTGAAAACTGGTTTGTCAGTATCGGCAATAATTACCAGTCCATCATGGATACGCGTGCGATGTCCTTCTTCACGCTCAATCTTATTTTCACTCTACCTGCCATGCTTTTTAGTCCTATTGGTGAAGAAATTTTTTTCAGGGGCATCTTCCAAAAAACACTGGAGCAAAAATTTCCGATATTCACTTGTGCACTCATAGAAAGCGCATTCTTTGCGTTGGTACATTTAGCGCATCACGGCATCCTGAAATCAAAAGAGGGCTTTGAATTTCTACCAATTTCCGCCAGCTTATGGGTTCTACACATGTTTGGTGTTGCCTTGATGTTTGCGTGGCTAAGAAGTAAATCAGGCAGCATCTATGTTTGCATTGCATCTCACAGCGCGTTTAATTTAACCATGAATCTGCTTATTTTTAAGTTCTTATGGTTCATGGAGTAGCAGCGAGAAAAATAGCTATATCGGCTTGGATGCTAATCCCAGATTTTTCATTAGGCGCACCTGCGGTGCTATTAGCGCTTCATTCGCATCAAAACTGTCTCAAAAAGTGCATCCGTCATCATCACAAAACCTTGGCATTGAATTAATTTGGCGTCACGAATTTTAACTAAACAACTTATTTAAATTTAATGTGAAAAACTTACTCATTCGCATGCGTCTCACTGCCTGAGCGCTGATTGTTTGTCGCATCGTGATATGCGCAATAAGTCAAATGTCGAATAAGCTTGTTTCTCGTCTACTATAGGTTGATCGCACAGGGTTTGACGTGTGATACTTTGGCTTGCCATTTCTCTCTGTTTCTTCATCTGATGCGTTTGTTCTCCATGAATGTAAACCCTTCATTGTCCGTCCTACCATTGCGCCGTTTACAACGGCATTTTTTGTTGTTTTTGTTCTCTATCGTCATACCATTCATGACGGTGTTGTGGCTGTATAAAAAGCATACGGAAACTGCTGCGCAAGAACGTGTTTTTGCCGAGGTGCTCGCGCATACACAGCAGCAGCAAGTCGCGCTTACTCAAGTAATTCAAGTTGCGACATCGCATTTGCAACGATTGGGGAGCCAATTCGTCGATGCATATGTCACTCCTGAATTAGTGATCACGGCGAGTTATTGGCCAAGCTTAACAAAAATCGGGATGCGAGATAAAGGCCATGGCGAGCCCGCCGCAAGGAAGCTGGACTCAACTGTGCTAGCGCAGCATGGTTCTTTATTTGTGAGTCCTAAAGCAATCGGGCAGCCGCAACTGGAAAAAGAAATTGCCGCCAACTTGCATATTTTTCCGGCGATGAAGGCGGCGCATCGTGCGTATCCTTTTTTTCAATGGACTTATTTTTATTCGCCGCGCGAAGATTTTTCAGCGCTATATCCTATCGTCCCTGAATCCGAGCTTATGCAAGCCACTGGTTCTCGCTCGATGGAAGAGGTATTGAAGGTGATTTTTGAGGCGGGTGGTACCAAACCTGTGCAAATGATAGGGCCAGATCGTAATCCTGGGCATCAGCAGCGCTGGACCACACCGTATTACGACGCGGGTGGTAAGGGCGCCATGGTTAGTTTGCTCAGTCCGCAATATTGGAATAATGCCTTTGTCGGTGTACTCGGCACTGATGTGACGCTGCGCATGTTTGGCGAAGTGTTGCAGGGGGCGCCTCGCCATTTAGGGCACGCGGTTGTGATCGATCGATTGGGGAATGTGATTGCCGATGATCTGGGTTTAGTGCAAAGCAATAAAGAGATTCTAAAATTAGATAAACTGCTGTCGAGTGAGTTGGCGCGGTCGCTGCGGGAGCGCCATACGATGGCGAAGAACGTGATTCATCGCGCTGGCAATTGGTCTTGGATGCAGGTGCCTTTGAAAGGAAGTGAGTGGGATTTGCTGGTGTATTTTTCTGCACAGGAACTGAGTTGGTTAGCAGATCAAGAAGCCAATAATACGCAGTGGATTTTGCTCGGCTTGATAGGATTTTTAGCGTTTGCAACGTGGTTGTTGTCACATTATTTTGCCTTCCCAGCATTGCACCTAGTGGACTACCTCAATCAATTAACCAGTAACCCGACGCAGGCACGGCCTTCGGTTCCCAAAGCGTGGCAAGGGTCATTTGAGCAAGTCGCAGCCACTTCGCGCGAGCGGCAGATCTACTTGCAAACGATAGAAGCACAGTCGCAAGATCTAGAAAATACTGTGGCGCAAAGAACCGAGCAGCTCAGTCATGCCAATACCGCTTTATTAGAGTCAATTGGGCAATTAAACAGTGCGCAAAAAATGTTGGTGGAATCGGAAAAAATGGCTGCTTTGGGTGCGCTGGTCGCTGGGGTTGCGCACGAACTCAATACGCCGATAGGCGTCGGTGTCACGGTGAGCTCGACCTTGCTCGACAAGAATCAAGCCTTGGTGCAGCAATTTGAAAGTCAAACTTTACGAAAATCAGTGCTCGCTGAATATGTCAAGGAAAGTCAGCAGGGCTTAGAGATTTTAAGTCGCAATTTAGCGCAAGCTGCCAATTTAGTGAGTAGCTTTAAAAAAGTCGCGGTTGATCAAACTAGCGATCAGCGCCGCCGCTTTGATTTAGCTGAAACAAAGCACGACTTGATTCAAACGATGCAGGTATTATTTGATAGCCATATGGAGTTGCTGGCATCAGTACCGCAAGGAATTGCCTTAGATAGCTACCCTGGTGCAGTGGTACAAGTGCTCAATAACTTGATCGCCAATGCAAAAACGCACGCTTTTCAAGGGCGGGAAACTGGCAAGGTGCAGATTACGGCGACGGCTGTCGGGGCTGATCATGTCAGGCTCATCGTCAGCGATGACGGTAATGGCATCGATCCCGCCCATTTGGCGCATATATTTGAACCCTTTTTTACCACCAAATTGGGGCAAGGCGGATCGGGCTTGGGCTTGAGCATTGCGTATAATTTGGTCACCTCCATCTTGGGCGGCAAAATTGATGTACATAGTCAAGTAAATACGGGTACGACATTTATTCTTGAATTGCCTTTGCAAGCACCAAATAAAGTCGATTTAAGCGAGGCGTAGTTGTTAGAATTTAATCTCATCTGCTGCCTGTTATCCCTGCTAGGATTTTGCCAGCAACCGTTCCTTGTCCAGAAAGTCTATATCGCTCACATCCTTTAACCCAGAATTTCCATTAGGATTTTGCGATGAAGACGGATGCACTTTTCGAGCGTGTTTTGATGCGAAAGAGGCGCTAATAGCAACGAAGCGTAGCAACAATAGCCGAAAATGCGCCGTCAGTACGCCAATAGCAACGCAGGTGCACCCAGGAAAATCTGGGTTTAACTGGTCGTGGCGTCGTGTGAGCGGCCTCACGTGCAGGCTTACAGAATTTCTTAATTTTCAAAGTCAACCTGGGCTAACATTTATGACCGTTAACCACTGAAATAATGCGAGTTCGTACACAAACTTCCAATTTAACGCGCCAGATCAACGCCAGTGTGATCGCTGGCTGGGTCTTGTTTTGGATTTTCATGATCGCAGTGGAAATTCAAGATTATCAACGCGGTCATGGCACACGTTTGTGGCAGCCTATACTTTGGCAAACTTCATCTGCGGTGGTGATTAGCCTGATCATTTATCTGCTGCGCCCGACCTTTAGTAATAGAACATTGCTGAGCACGCCGCGCCGTTGGTTTGCGCGGGCTTTGTTGATCCATCCGCTAGTGTGTATTTTCTTTGTGGTGTTGGTGTTTGCGCTTCGCCATTTGGTCTACCGCGTGTTAGGAGAGGTGTACAGACACGAAGCCTGGCCTGAAGTTTTTTTGTACGAAACCATTAAACTGACTTTGTTCCTTAGTCTTTTCTATGTGATTTATTTTGGCGTACAATCCTATGCTTTGTTAATCGAAGAGCGCGATCAGGCGGCGCAGGCCTTAAAGCTTTTACAGCAGGCGCAATTGCAGCGTTTAACGCAACAGATGCAACCACATTTTCTCTTTAACGCACTCAATACGATCTCGTCTTTAATGTACAGCGATTTAAAAGCGGCCGATACCGCGATGAGTCGCTTGGCAGAATTATTGCGTGCGAGTCTAGAATTGAATGAAAAAAATGCGACCAGCTTGGAGCAAGAATTACACATGCTGCGCGCCTATGCCGATTTGATGGCAATGCGCTTCATGGATAGGGTCGCGATTACTTGGGAAATTGATCCCGTGACTTTGTCTTGTCAGGTGCCGGTCATGTGCTTGCAAACGATATTGGAAAACAGCTTCAAACATACGGTAGAAAAGCACTCGGGCCTGACGCGTATTTTAATTAGAGCACGTTTGGTGCAGGATAGTTTGACACTCAGTATTGAAGACGATATCGGACAGCTGGATGTTGCTGCCTCTAGTGCCAGCAACGACAGCGGCATAGGTACGCGCAATTTAAGTCAACGCCTACTCGCCATGTATGGAGAAAGCAGCCGCTTGCGCATGGAGAACCTAGCACCGCGTGGTGTCATTACAGAAATTCGGATACCACAATGAACAGCCCGTTCCAAATTTTAATCGTGGATGACGAACGCCCGGCACGCGATAAACTGCGCCGCTTACTGAGCGAACATTTGCCAGCAGCGCAATTGCGTGAAGCACGTGACGGTGCAGAGGCAATGAAAATTTTGGGCGAACAACAATGTGATGCCGTATTTTTGGATATACACATGCCAGAAATCGATGGCATACAAGTCGCGCAGCAAATGCGGCAGCCAGCACCAGAAATCGTTTTCGTGACCGCTTACGACCAATTCGCTTTGCAAGCTTTTGATGCGAATGCCATCGATTATTTATTGAAGCCTTATGATGAAGCACGCTTCTTACGTGCCTTGAATAGGCTCAATGAAAAACTGCTGGCAAGGCAAAAATCCCAGACCCCAGCGCGGGCTGAAACTACACTCTTAATCAGCGATAGAGGTGTCGTCAAAGTGATACCAATTGCCGACATACTTTGGGTAGAAACGGCGGATAATTATGTGCTGATTCATACCAGTAGCGGGCATCACATCATGCGACAAACACTGGCAGCGATGGC
Organism: uncultured Burkholderiaceae bacterium; assembly: GCA_964465175.1. Lineage (GTDB taxonomy): Bacteria > Pseudomonadota > Gammaproteobacteria > Burkholderiales > Burkholderiaceae_D > Undibacterium. The sequence goes on from CAYXJI010000149.1 coordinate 5,572, forward strand.
AGAACGCCTGGGTGCAGCTTATACGCGTTGTCATCGACGCTATTTGTTGCGCCTTGATCAGGTGGATAAATTTGTGGCTTCCGGCAAAGGAGATGGTGAATTTATTTTGCACAATGGTGCGAGTATTCCTTGCAGCCGGCAGTATCGTGACGAGGTTTTGCAGAAGCTGGCGTAGTACAAGAATAAGTACATCAAAAAAATCCGCTTCGCCACATTTCACCCACGCTTTACCCCATTTCACTTTGTTTCAATTGGCCGTTGATTTATCTTGAGCG
>CAYXJI010000149.1:5877-8647 GCA_964465175.1 uncultured Burkholderiaceae bacterium
CTGGAGATCAAGCATCGTAAGTCAAATGTCATTTGAAAGAATAAACATGGGAAAAATACTCAACACGCCGCGCAGCGATTTTCTTGATCGCATCCGCGTTATGCTCACCCTACTGGTGATTTTGCATCATACCGCGATTATGTTTGGCGGTGATGGCGGATGGTATTTGCGCTATCCCGCAGACTCACTGCTGAGCAAAATTTTACTGACCTTATTCTGCGCGGTGAATCAGTCTTTTTTCATGGGCGCTTTCTTTCTACTGGCGGGGTATTTTACGCCACGCTCCTTCGATAGCAAGGGCTGGCAACGCTTTAGCATGGATCGATTGTTGCGCCTGGGCTTACCCCTCTTCGTATATGGCTTTTTGATCGGCCCCTTAACGATGGCGCTTTCAGATCAATCCAACGAGGTCGGTGTGTTTGATCGATGGAGTAGCTTGGTCAAACAATTGACGTTCAATATCGGGCCACTTTGGTTCGCTTATGCCCTGTTAATTTTCTCCGCAGCATACGCCTTACTGCGCACGCAGTATGGTCAGCGCATGTGGTCAATTAAAATCACCTCCTTGCGACATACGCGTATTCTATTCATGATAGTCATCTGGGGTATTGGGGCTTTTTTATTGCGCTTGTGGGTGCCGACCGGTCAAGAATTTGGCTTGCTACAAATCGGTTATTTTTCTTCGTATATTCTATTGTTCGCCATCGGTTGCGCCGCAGCGTCTGCGCGCGTCCTAGAGCGCATCGAAGGCCAGTTCGCGCGGCCATGGACTTGGATTAGTTTAATCAGCATACCGAGTCTATTTCTTTACGCGGCGATGAGCGGTGCCTTTGATGGCAAACCATTCGAACTACATGGCGGCTGGACTCTGCCAGTGGTGGCGTATGCGTTTTGGGAACCGCTGGTGGGATGTGGCATCATTCTGATGCTGTTATGGCGCTGCCGCGTGACGATCAATCCTTCACCAATCTGGAGTCGCCTGGTACCCTACACCTACGCTGCATTTATCGTGCACTCACCTATCGTCGTCGCCTTAGGATTATTGCTGGGGTCTTGGCAGACATCGAGCTTGCTGAAGTTTGCTATTGGCGGCCTGCTCGCTGCGTTGGCTAGTTTTTCCTTAGCCTCTTTGTTGGTGCGGCTACCGGGAGCACGGCGTGTGCTTTAAATCTAACCATATAGGACTTACGCAAAATTGCGCTAGCTAGGCGGGAAGCCGAAGACAGTACGGTTGTACGGCGAGGCGAACCAACGACGCTAGCGTCTGTTTTGCGTAAGTCCTTACATAGTTAACGTGGAAAGCCACAGGCTCGTGCCTGATGCTTAAACCACAGCACTTCACTAGCGCTAGCATAGGGCTAGCGAATGCGCTCGGTCGTGTATTTAGCCGAGCATTCAGGAGAACTTTCAGTTACGCCCTGGCGGGTTTTGCCTATACACTATCTTGTACACCGTGCCTCACACGCTGTGCCGTTTTTTTTGCTGCATAGGCGAATATGAGCGCGGCGGCTATGGATAGTCCGTCTATCACGCGATTGCCGGATCTCATTGCTAAGGCCGAACTGATTGGTAGTGCGAATGCGAGTAGGCTAGCTAGCTTGAGCAAGTCAATCGCAGCGTAGGCCGAGCCGCGCCAAAATGCCCATACTAGCGCGCTTAAAAAGACGGCGTAATACAGAGCGACGAAACAGTTATTGAATTCGGAATAAAAGGCCTGCAAGCACAATCCTGCAAGCAGGCAAGTGAGTACTGCATTCACGCTGCCTAGGCAAATGCCCACGGTGGCGGCGGCCATCCAGCGGTTGGGACGGGTTTGTTGTGCTTGATTTTTGCGACGTTTTTCTAACCACAGTAGATTGCCTGAGTAGAATAAGAATGCACCGCAGAGTCCTAGCAGGAAATAAATCCACCGCACAAAATCACCGCCATAGCTCCCAAAGTGCAGTGAAAAAAATGGCGCAATGAGAGACATCCACGTTCCCTCTTTACCCGGCACCATATTGGCATTGAGCGTTTTCCCAGTATAAGGATGGAGTATCAGATAGCCGGATTCTGGGCCGCGCACCAGATAACGTGGATTGTTGAGCGCCACACGTAGCATGGGACGCGCGCCATGAAGTCCCATAAATTCTAGGCCATGGATTTCGGCCTGATTACTTTGCGCGCGTATTTTTTCCAAAAGGAGGCTGGGTGCTAGCAGCTCAGAAGCGCCTGATGGTTTTTGAACTTGAGTATTGCTAGCCTCGATTTTTCCGGGTGGCAAAACGAATTGATTCAGTGCATCGTAGTACTGGTCATGAAAAGCAAAAACCATGGCACTTAAACAGATCACCACATGAAACGGTAGGCTGCTAATGCCGATGATATTGTGCGCATCTAGCCAAAAGCGTTTACGATTTTTGCCTGGTCTCAACGCAAAAAAATCCTTTACCAAGGTGGGGAGTAGCAAGATTATGCCCGACACTAAAGCAAGAAAATACAACACGCTAGCGACGCCCATGACATAAACACCGAGGTGCTCATCACTTATCATGCCGGGGATGCCCGCAGTGCGATGCAATTGGTCGATCAGGTCTGCCAATTTGGACGGTACTACTTGCAGGGCGACGAGCTGTCCTTGTGCATCGAGCGTGGCATGCCAGCGTTTTTCATTGAGATCAAGTGCTCGCCCGACACGCGTTTCGGTCCAAGAGAGGTAGGCCGTGTGATCTGGCTTAAATTGAATTTGAAACCGTTGCGTGGTTGCGGGATATTGTTGTTGAGCTGCCGC
>CAYXJI010000150.1:0-704 GCA_964465175.1 uncultured Burkholderiaceae bacterium
AAAAACCAAATATGAATATGACCTTATATTCTTTTGAGTTTGCGCATCATTACGCTATCGTCGTCATCCTTCCCGGATACTTCTTACAAAGAGGAACTTATGCCTATTTATCAAAATAATGCCGACTCTATCGGTCGCACCCCTTTAGTTAAATTAAATCGCATCACCGATGGCGCTGGTGCGACTGTGCTGGCAAAGATAGAAGGTCGTAATCCTGCGTATTCCGTGAAATGCCGTATCGGTGCGGCGATGGTGGCGGATGCTGAGGCGCGTGGCTGGTTGGGTGTGGGTAAAGAATTGATCGAACCGACTAGCGGCAATACCGGTATCGCGCTGGCATTTGTGGCGGCAGCCAAAGGCATACCTTTAACTTTGACCATGCCTGAAACCATGAGCATAGAGCGCCGTAAATTATTGGTCGCCTACGGCGCGAAACTGATTTTAACTGAAGGTGCCAAAGGCATGAATGGCGCGATTGCCAAAGCGGAAGAAATCCGTGCCAGCGATCCTGATCGTTATGTACTGCTACAACAATTTAAAAACCCCGCCAATCCGGCCATACATGAAAAAACGACGGGACCAGAAATCTGGAACGATACAGAAGGCCAGGTTGATATCTTCGTATCCGGCGTAGGCACGGGCGGCACCATTACCGGTGTTTCGCGTTATATCAAGCAAACCCAAGGCAAAGCGATTGTGACGGT
>CAYXJI010000150.1:714-6175 GCA_964465175.1 uncultured Burkholderiaceae bacterium
GAGCCTAGCGCCAGCCCTGTTTTGACGCAAAAACGTAGTGGACAAGAGATCAAACCCGCGCCGCATAAAATTCAAGGTATCGGTGCCGGATTTGTACCTGATGTACTGGATTTGTCTTTGGTCGATTTAATCGAACAGGTGAGCAACGAAGAAGCGGTCGAGTATGCACAGCGGCTGGCAAAAGAAGAAGGTATTTTGGCGGGTATCTCTTGTGGTGCGGCGACGGCAGTGGCAGTGCGCTTGGCGAAGTTGCCTGAGAATGCTGGCAAGACCATCGTTGTAGTATTGCCCGATTCAGGAGAGCGCTATTTGAGTTCGATCTTGTTTGACGGTTATTTTGATGCGAGCGGCATTGCGGCTTAGTTACAGTCGACTAGCTCTATTGACGACCGCTATCATTTGACTGCGCCAAATGCTCTGGCGCAGTCAAGGGCAAGATGATTTCAAAACTCGTGCCGCTGCCGAGTACGCTGCGGACTTCTATGCTTCCGCCTAAGACCGAGCTTACGATGTTATAGCAGATATGAAGTCCTAGACCACTCCCACCTTGACCTAAGCGCGTAGTAAAAAACGGGTCAAAGATTTTACTTAAATTTCCTTCACTGACACCGACACCATTGTCACTAAAAAGCAGGCGCACTTGTTTATCGTCGATCAAGTCAGCCGTTAGGCGCATCACACCATGTTGACGCCCATCAAATGCATGCACAATCGCATTCATGATGAGATTATTTAAGACTTGTCCATAAGGACCGGGATAACTGTCCATCAAGATCATTTCTGGTATCGCTATCTTCAACTCGTGCTCTTCGCGCTTGAGGCGATTCGACATGGTCAAGGCAATTTCTTCGCTCACTACTTTGAGATTAAATTGTCGTCTTTGATCGGAGGCTTGGTCTACCGCAATTTGTTTAAAACCGATAATCAAGTCAGAGGCCGCCGATAGGTTTCTGACCAATAAAGTACTGGAGGTTTCCGTGGCGCGGGCAAATACTTCTAAGCTGGAGCGACGCATTTTCCCGGTCTCGACTTCGGCCAAAAATTTGCTACTCATTTCTTGCATCGTACTTGCCGTCAGTAGACTATTTCCCAAAGGCGTATTCAACTCATGCGCCACCCCCGCCACCAATGAGCCTAGCGCAGCAAGCTTTTCTTGCTCGACCAATTTCGCCTGCGTCATTTGCAAATATTGGTAGGCTTCGGCATTATCAAAAGCAATCGCCGCATAGGCGGCCAATGTCCTTAGAATATCCAAATCACGCGAGGTAAAAGCATGGGCATGCTCGCTTTGCAGACACAGCACGCCGATGACTTTGGACTTAACGATCATCGGGGCAAAAATGCCAGATTTGACTTGCGGTGGCGCACTCCCATCGGCATTCATCAAAACGACCTTACTCTTCTCGGTGAGGTCACGATTTACGGAATCTAATTCACGATTGTCGATCGTATATTCATCAATCTTAATTTCACGGGCGCTGACGACGCACTGCGCGGAAGGCTGCTCTTGCGCATCCAAGCTCCGTTGATACGGCGTCACCATCTTTCCCTTGGCGACCATAAAACGAAAATCAATCTGGCGTTTATGCCAATCGACCATGCCTATTCCGAACGTCATGGACTGAATCAATTTGCTGACATTTTGATAGAGCACTTGTTGAATTTGGCTAATATCGAGATTCGCAGTGATCTCGCGCCCCATTGCACTGAGCAGTGCAATATCTTGTCGGGCACGCTCGGCAATTTCTCTTTGCTCAACGGCCTCACCCGTGCGTGCGGCCACTTCGTGTTCGAGATAGGTCTGATTCGCTCTAAAGCTTCTTACCCGCAAGCGGTACATCACAAAGATACTGGCAAACGCCGTTACAAATAAAAAGGCATACCACCACCAGGTACGCCAAAACGGCGGCAACACTTCAACTTCCAACAAGAGCGTGCTGTCACTCCAAACGCCATCGGGATTCGCCGCTTTCGCATACAGTTGATAACGTCCAGGATTCAGATTGGTATAAGTAGCCGTACCTTGTTCACCTATACCCACAATCCAATCTGCATCCGAGCCTGCCAACTTCCAGGCATAGCGATTTTGATTGCGATTAAAATACTGCAAGGCTGATAATTGAAAACTCACCATGGCGTGCTTATGGGTGAGTTGGATGTGGCGTGCTAAGTGCAATGCACCACTTACCCCGATTTCTTCTAGGCTAGTATGTTCAAGATTCTTGCCATCCATTCGATTTTCCCAACGACGCAAGAAATCAAGAAAAAAATTATCCCCATTCGATGTGACGGGCTGTGTCTGTTGAGGCTGACTAGTATTCGCAGCATCATTAGTACCATCATGAGTGCCATTACCTAGGACCTTACTCGAATTCAACGAACGATTAAAAATAAGGATATCGCTCAGCACTACATTAGGCGCTTGTAAATTGTCGCGCAACTGTTCAGGCAAAAAGCGAATCAAACCCTTGGTACCAAAATACAAACTACCATCGGGACCGCGTGCGCTGGCACCAAAATTAATCCCCGCACCAAAATGCGTCAATGCAGGATAAAATCGTGCCGTGTTTTGTTCGGGAGACAAACGCGTTATGCCCAAATCATTGCCCAACCATATCTCGCCATTGAGCGCATCTTGCACCGAATCGTATCCACCTTGCGGCATATTTTTAGCCTGCGCCCAAGAGCGCAACTGCCATGCACCATTACTTTCCGTCATATCGAATAGACCGATTTCGGTCGCCAGCCACAGTCGTTTTTTACTGTCTTGTCGCATAGACTGAATCGCCAACTTTTCCGGTTGCGGTAGCAATTTACTCGCGCTAAGCATGGCGCGAAAATTCTCAGTTTTTGAGTTCCACAGATAGAGTCCTCCTTTCGTCCCCACCCACAAACGCCCCACATCATCCAGTAGCAAACAATCAACCACATCATGTCCCAGTGAATCCGTATTCGCGCGCTCGTTACGATATACTTTTACCTCATAGTTTGCCGCTAAGTCGCGATGCAATACATTTCGAATACGGTACAAACCTAGAGCGCTACCAGCCCACAGATCACCAGCGCGATCCATTGTCAAAGAACTGATGGATGCGCCAGCCGCCAGTTGATTTTTCAGATCAATTTCCCGACTCAGCTGTCGTCGCGGGTCATACACATATAACCCACCATCGCCCCCTAGCCATAATTTGCCATCTGGGGCGAGGAACTGCGCCTTAATTTTGGACAAGGGCAGCACACTTTCAGCAACTTTTTGCACGTCGCCAGTATCTAAATTTAAACGTATCAGTCCATTACTATAAGTGCCTACCCACGCTTGACGATCGGAGATAAAACTCACCGCCATCGCCACCGGAGACGCTAAATTTTTATCGCCAACCGATTCATTGAGATAGAGGCTAAAGCGTTTACTACGCAAATCTGCTTGCGCCGCACCACCATCACTGGTACCTACCCATAAACTACCATTGCTGTCTTGCAGCAGGCTTTGCACCGCACCTGAATTGAGGCTACTTGCAATCGCACGGCTGTGTACATAATGGCGCATGGTTTGACTACCATTGACCCACTTGCTCACACCACTTTGCCCGCCCTGACCTATCCACATCGCATTTTCACTATCACGCAAAATGCTACGCACAACGACGGGCTCTATGACTAACTGATTTCTCAGAGGATCACGGCGCGGACGATTTTGATCCACATGCCAAATCTGCAAATCACCCTCCATGCCTACCCATAAACGCTGCTGTGCGTCGAACGCCAAACTGCGTACTTGCAAATCAACCTGACTATTTTCCATCGAGGTCATGCTGTCTAAGGTGCTGAAGTGCACGCCTAGTTCGCCCTTATAATCGATATGCGCGACATGATTACCTTGCCCCAACCACACGCCGCCAGCGCCGTCACTAATGATGACAAAGATACGCCCTTGCAAATTCACAGCGCTCGATTTCCATTGCGAAAATCGGCGTGATCTTGTATCGAATTGATATAGGCCACCATACATTGCCACCCATATCGTTTCATTCAGGCCCGCCACGATTCCACTCACGCGGCGATTTTGTAAGTTCAACTCTGGCGGCATTTCTTGCCGTTGCACGGTCTCGGTTCTGAGGTCTAGACGATCAAAGCCCGAACGCGTTCCCACCCACAATACGGAGGCATCGTCTTCGAATAATGCCGTGACCAAGGGATTGCTAATCGTTGCCGGGTTTTTCTCTCGATATTCAAAGCTTTTAATTTGCCTACCGTCATACCGTGCTAAGCCATTCGCCGTGCCCAGCCACATGAATCCTTGCTTATCTTGCAGCATGCTCATCACGCTACTACTCGGCAGGCCATGTTCTTGTGTGAGGTGACTAAAGCGCAGCGATTGAATCGAATCGGCGCGTGCCGCAATGCTGACCAGCATCAACATCAAGGTCAGCATCGAGCAACTTAAAATGAAAGAGTAAGAGACGCGAACACGCCTGCTAAACCGCAAGCGATCTAAGCCAGCATTCAAAAAAATACGGTAGCGTCTCATCAATCCGCCTATCCGGTACGACCGAGAAGGTGAAACATGTAGCTAGTGAATGACGACAACACACGTAGCGGCGTCGCGCGTATCAAATTCTGAAGAGGGTTGGCGATTGCGATACAACTTGTTGCCGACCACTGCCCCCAATTATCAGTAAGTCAATTACAAAAAAATTGCTTAATGCATTGTAGACGCGATTCGAACAACATTGAAATAGACTTAGAAAATCCTCCACAAAATAACGACATTGCACAGACACGGCACGACGCCTACGTCAACAGGTTAAACCGCAGCTTAACCAAAGTCTTTGAAAGTTTCTAAATCGATCTGCACCGATTGATCACCCGCCGACATCCAAATTTGACCATCTTGTATGGTGCATTGCAATTGCATGGTGCGTTGTGCCATCTTGGCTAATTCTTGACTGGTTTCAGAGGCGATATTTTTTACGCATAAATTCTTGGCTCGATCTAAGCGGCTATTAATTTGTTTCCACCAGATGCTACTGGCATGGGCGAAGCTATACACCACCACTTTTTCCGCACGGCCACAGGCTTTTAACAAACGTCTATCATCGGGCTGCCCGACTTCGCCCCATAACAAAATCGCATCGGTGTAGTCCTTTTCCCAGAAGTCGGGTTCTTCAGTATCCGATATGCCTCGGCCGAAGCTCAGCCGCTCGGTGGCGTGTATGGCAAATGCCACCACCCGCACCATCATGCGCTCATCTGTCTCAGAGGGATGCCGAGCGATGGTCAAACTGTGGTCGGCATAATAGCCGCGATCCATATCCGAAATATTCAGTTCTGCTTTGTAGATGGTTGATTTAAGTGCCATTAGTATTTCTTAGATTAATATAAATTGATTTGAGATTATTTAAAGACTACGGTCTTAAAACCATTTAACAGTATGCGATGCTCAACAAAATAACTCACCGCA
>CAYXJI010000150.1:6185-8630 GCA_964465175.1 uncultured Burkholderiaceae bacterium
TAATTGGACCTTCATCCAAATCACCTGTGACAAAGTGGGCAGTCGCACCGATCAATTTAACCCCGCGATCATGCGCCTGGTAGTAGGGCTTGGCGCCTTTAAAACTAGGTAAAAAAGAATGGTGAATATTGATCGCACGACCGCTCAGCGCATGGCACATCTCGTTTGATAATATCTGCATATAACGCGCCAACACTACCAGCTCAGCCTGATGTCCGTCGATCACATCGAGAACTTTGCGCTCTTGCACGGCTTTCGCCTCAGGACTTGCCCCAGTCGCCAAAGGCAAATGATGAAAAGGAATATTGTAGCTAGCCGCTAATTGATAAAAATCCGTGTGATTCGAGATAATCGCTTTAATCTCCACGGGTAATAAGCCACTCTTATAGCGGAATAAAAGATCATTCAGGCAATGCCCTATCTTCGATACCATCAAAACAACACCCGGTTTGTGGTGCGCATCATGCAGCTGCCATTCCATCTTCCAAACTTGCGCTACCTCGGCAAATTCACTACGCAATATGAGGTCACTGACTGTGGTATCTTCTAAGGAAAAATGAACGCGCATAAAAAACAATTGCGAATGCGCATCGCCAAACTGTGCTGAATCGATGATATTACACGCATGTGTGGCTAAAAAACCTGAGACACTGTGAACGATTCCACGTTGATCGGGGCAGGCTAAAGTCAATATGTATTCTGGACGCATAAAACTCAGTAAAAATGGTGACAAAAGGAATGAAAGCCATGCACATTGTCTCATGCCGACGCTAGGTTTATAGCAAAACGCAAAATAAAGCACGCCCGCACGTATCCCTACTGACTCACGTAGAGTCGTTCACTTTCCCTTCGCTTTGGAGATTTTTTATGTCGACGCCATTAATCAATCATCAGATATGTTTAGCAGCCCGTCCTGTTGGCTTTCCCAAAGACAGCGATTGGTTACACACCGAAATCCCACTTAGCGAATTAAAAGCGGGTGAGATTTTAGTGAAAAATTTATACCTTTCTATCGACCCCGCCATGCGAGGATGGATGAATGGCGGTAAATCGTATATTCGTCCAGTAGAAATCAATGAAGTCATGCGCGCAGGTGGTATCGGGCAAGTGATCGCTTCGCAATCAGAACGCTTTCAAGTTGGCGCGTATGTTTCCGGTAGCGTTGGCGTGCAAGAATACTGGCAGGGCCCAGCGGAGCATCCCTATGCTGGCTTTTATCAAGTCGATCCTAAACTCGCCGCCTTGCCCCAATATTTGAATGCACTGGGCATGCCAGGTATGACCGCTTATTTTGGTTTATTGGATGTCGGCCAACCCCAACGTGGTGAAACCGTCGTGGTATCCGGTGCCGCAGGCGCTGTCGGACAAACAGTTGGGCAAATTGCGAAACAACTAAGCTGTCGGGTAGTCGGCATCGCCGGTGGCAAGGAAAAATGTGATTTTGTCGTCAATGAATTAGGATTCGACGCTTGTATCGATTATAAAAATACGGCGGTAAAAGACGGCCTAAAACAGCATTGCCCGAATGGCGTGGACATTTATTTCGATAATGTCGGTGGCGATATCTTAGATACCGTTTTAACGCGCATTAATCGAAAAGCCCGCATTATTATTTGCGGCGCCATCTCCCAGTACAACAATACCGCTGAAATAAAAGGCCCGGCCAACTATCTATCGCTACTCGTCAATCGCGCTCGCATGGAAGGCATCGTGGTGTTTGATTATGTACAACGCTATCCCGAAGCCGTGCAAGCCATGAGCGCGTGGATGGCCGAAGGTAAATTTCATACTCGAGAAGACATCGTTGAAGGCTTACACAATTTCCCCAAGGCGCTGATGATGCTATTTGAGGGGAAAAATTTTGGTAAATTGATTTTACAAGTCGCCCAAGAAGACAAATAAAACCGGAAGAAAAAATACCTTATCTGCCTCAAGCAATCACAAATAAGGCGACTTTGTCGTTTTCATTCAAACAAGGAAAATTAGAGATTGCAAGCCGTATTGCACGTGTGTAAGATGGATTAAGACACTTGGGCATTTTATTGCTTAGTCGGCGCAAAAAGTAGCGCCACTAAGTATTTCAGTTCAGAACGAGGTCCTATGAAGGATTTTTTTCTACGGCGATGCATCCCTTTTCTGTTCTTCTTAAGTGCAGCGGGATCCGCGACGGCAACCGAGCAAGATTCTCTGCTGAAATGGAGTGGCTTTGGCACACTAGGCGTGGCATACAACTCCAGTCGAGACTATGACTACATCCGTGATTTGTTACAGACCACGGGCGTCGGCGCTAGTCGGCGCTATGATCTTGGCCTCGACTCGATACTCGGTTTGCAAGTATCTAGCGCGCTTAGCGATAACTTCGAGGCGACGGCGCAAGTCGTTGCACGTCGTAGCTATAGGGGATTTCGACCTGAGCTTAGCTGGCTATTTCTTAAATATGCGCCT
>CAYXJI010000151.1:0-3407 GCA_964465175.1 uncultured Burkholderiaceae bacterium
AGCCTCTCTGATGGGAGGGTTAAGCTTGACCTACTCCGAAGTGGGTATTTGTCACGCCATCAGTTATGGTCTTTCTAAAATTCTGGGAATGCGTCACTGTTATTCTAACTGTATTGCCTTCAACCACCTCATTGAAATCCATATTGCCACCAAAATTGCCTGTGTCGCCGGTCGATATTGCCGGCATACCGTTGCCTGGTGCGACCGCCAGACCGCCTAGCATGGGACGCACGGGGACTTTGAAAGCCTTGAGCTTTTCAGCGCCATTGTCGGGACTGGCAAGACCATTTTGCAAATCTAACTTCCAACGCACTGCTTGTCCTAATTCTGCGCTTCGGGATGCCAAGCGTGCGGTCTGGGCTTTGTGTACGATCATATCTAAACTGTCGGCATAGGCGCGGTTTAAACGCAGGCTTTTAATGTGAATCGCCAGTACGTCGCCAACATCTGCACCCACAACATAAAACGGCCCCGTTTGTGGATTGCCATAGAGCGCGACGGTCACGCCATTTTCATCCACACCTCCAGAATCGACGGTCTTGGTTTGTACGGTATCGCCAGGCCAAATAGTCATGACGGGTTCGCGATCAGGTGAAAAGCTGTTGGAATAGGTCGTGGGCACATAGCGATAAGTGCGAGGAATGTCACTGCTTCGATGGGGAAGTCGCGTGGCACTGAAGGGATGCTGAACGCGCACTTGTGGGTGGTTACTATCGGGAAAATCAGCCACACCACGCAAACCATCGGGCGTGATTTTTGCACGATAAGTGTAGGTCGATTTATCCGCCGCCGTCGCGGTAAAAAGATAGGTGTCATCCTTGCGAACACCCGTAAATGGATCACGATCAATACTGCCGCTAATCTTATCTTCCAGCGCATTGAGTTCAAGGCTTTGATAAATCGTATTCCCCCAGCGATCTAATTTCAAAACATAGGAGTGGTGTACCGGTGCTTTGATTTGCGTTTGCGCGTGTAAAGTTAAGCCGGACAATGTGCCTATGATGAGTAAGCTGGATATGAAAAGACGTAAGCGCATAGAGCGTTTTCCTGAGAGAGAATTTGATGCAGAGTCATGGGAACCGATTGACCTAACTTCGCAGTTGACGCCCTGCGCATATTGGTTGTGCAAATCTTAGTCAGTCTTTGTGGAGGAAATGTGGAGGGCTTGGGATGAAAGAGGAAATTTAGGATTGTTGTGTTGACTGACAAAAAACGGAAAATTTTCGTCGTGTTGTTCCAATAAGGAATGGAGACTTTTTAGCGTGATTTAAAACCCCTAAACCCCTCAACGCGGGGACGCGGAGGCGCAGAAGAGCGCAGAGAACGCAAATAGTGTTATTGGTTTTCTCCGCGTTTTTCCGTGCTCCCTTGCGCCTCTTGAACTAGACTTTTTTACTCACCATTTCATCTCGCCCTTATTGACCTTAGCGCCGATCTCCAGCGACATGCCACCTTCTGTCAGTTGTGGGTAAGACAGTCGCATGGCGCTGATGAAGCTCGCGCTGTCTTTGCTGCTTGCGAGGTTTTTTTCAAAAGTTTGCAAGTAAGCTTTGGTAAAACTGATCGCACTGGCGTCAACTGTGCTGCCCCCGCTCATATGACCTGGTACCACGAGTGCAGGTTGTAACGCTGCCATTTCATCTAATTGCGCGATCCAAGCCGTGCGTTCTGCGCTGCTCTGGGTGTCTGCGGTCCACACATGCATATTACCGAAGACGGCGATATTGCCGACGATGGTTTTGATTGAAGGAATCCAAGCGTAAGGCCGATGGGCCAAGATGCCCGTGGTGCCGCGAATTTCTATGGTTTGCCCTTCGAGTGTGATGATATTGCTTTTTAATGCAAGTGGAGCGACTGGTGAACGTGGCGCATTTAAACCCATTTTCGGCCCCCAAAATGCAACTTTGCCCACCATCTTTGCGCTCAATTTCTCTAGTACTGCGGGCGTGGTGACAACTTGGGCTTGCGGGAAAAATTCCTTCAAAGTTTCGACGCCAAAATAGTAGTCAGGATCGGCTTGGCTCACGTAGATGATGCTTAATTGCTTGCCACTATCGAGGACGTTGGCGGCGATGCGCAAGGCATCGGCGCGCGTGAAGCCTGCATCAATTACCATCGCCTCTTTTTCACCGTAGATGAGGGTGGAGTTGACGTTGAAGCTAGCGCTGCCGGCGTTATAAATTTTCACGCTTAATGGCGTGGGTTGGGCGGCTTGAGCCGTGTTAAATGTCATAGCGAGCGTGGCAGTAATCGTGCTGGCGATTGCGTTGCTAAATGCGTTGCTAAATGGGTTAGTGCGAATCATGGTGGGCTCCTTTGGTCTGATAAAAAGTACGCATTCATGCGTAGGATTGCACTATAGTTGCTAATATCGCGCAGATAAATCGCTGAAATTGGACAAAACTATTTCTTAAATCGAGCAAATAGGGAAAATTGAGGAAGTAATGGATAGACTCACTGCCATGCAGGTATTTGTGGAAGTGGCCACCAGTGGCAGCTTTAGTGCGACCGCCGATAAATTAGACATGTCGCGCGCGATGGTGACGCGTTATGTGGGCGAAATGGAACGCTGGTTAGCGGCGCGCCTGCTACAGCGCACCACGCGTAGCGTGACATTGACCGATGCCGGTGAAAATTGTCTGCGTCGTTGTCAGCAAATGTTGGCCTTGATGGAAGATGTGGAAGAAGAAAGCAGTGGGCACGACGGTCAATTGCGTGGACAGCTTAGAATCACTTGTAGCGTATCGCTGTGTTACGCACAACTGGCCGCCGCAATTGTGGATTTTTTGCGCTCGCACCCGCAGCTCAAGATTGATTTGAACGCAAGCGAAGGTGCATTGAATCTTATTGAAGCGCGGATAGATTTGGCGATACGAATTAGTGCAGCGCCCGATCCTACTTTGATTGGCCGAATCCTAGCACCGTGTAGCTCCGTCTTAGTCGCGTCGCCGGCTTATTTAGCGCGCTACGGCAATCCACAAATACCTCATGATTTGAGCGCGCATCGCTGTGTTAGCTATGCGAACTTTGGTAAGAGCATTTGGCGACTGAATCGCGGTGAAGAGACTGTCCAAGTCAGCGTCGGCAGCTACTTCAGCGCGAATGAAGCAACCGCATTACTACAAGCTTGTTTGGCGGGTGGCGGTATTGCTCTGCAGCCGACCTATTTGGCCAACCCGCATTTACGCGCTGGTCGGCTACAACAAGTCTTGCCGGAATGGCGCTTACCTGACATGTCGATTTATGCGCTCTACCCTTCGCGTAAACACTTGTCGCCAGCGGTTAGGGCATTACTTGATTTTTTGGTGGAATGGTTTGCTGGAATACCTTGGCAAAATACCGAGACGGAAATGTAATACCTTAGGACTTACGCAAAATTGCGCTAGCTAGGCGGGAAGCCGAAGACA
>CAYXJI010000151.1:3417-8599 GCA_964465175.1 uncultured Burkholderiaceae bacterium
GCGTAAGTCCTTTACCTTTTATTGATAGCCTCAGCGACCATGCTTTGCCAACTCTATTGAACCAAGTTTGCGCTGCTTACGCTCGATTTTTTTATCAACTGCTAGTTTAGCTATCCGTTAATAGTTGCGACTCAATAGCGGCAATTAATTCGGGCAGACTGGCGCGTTTGGAAATGCCGGGACGACCGCCCACGATGCCATCTAAAGCATGGACCTCACTTTGCGAAACAATTGAAGTCAAATAAATCAGTGGAATATTTGCCGTGTGGGCATTCGCTGCCAAGGCCGCACCGATCATGCCGCCATCGACCTCAGGCATATCAATATCGCAGAGAATTAAGTCTGGCTGTTCGGTATTCACCATGCTAATCGCTATGTGGGGATCGTTGCAGGTGAGGATGGTGTAATGCACACTGAGCATGCGGCTGAGGTAGTTGAGCACCATATCATCGTCATCGATGGTGAGAATGCGGATGGTAGACATTTAGGTTTCCTAGTCAATTAGTTACTGCCCTGATTAATCATGTTGTCATTGGGCATATTGGTATTGAGTTCAATGATAGGCACTTCTCGCACATATTGTATCAAGTCTAGTATCGCATTGGCAGCCAACTGAGCGTCATCGGGATGCAACTCGATTTGTTGGCAGAGATCTGCTGCCCACATAAAACCATACATCGCAAAACTGCCGCTGAGCTTATGCGCCACACTACGGATTTTACTGAGCTCCTGCAGGGCGTTCGCGCTGCTTAACTCCTCTATGAGTTGCAAGCGACTGGACAGAAAAGCAGCTACATCGACAAGTAGATGGCTATGTATTTTGACAGTTTCCCAGTGCTTCTCTTGTCGATTCAAAGCAAGGGGAACTTGTTGCAGTAATTTTGCAATAGTGAGTGCAGAGCTGGGTTTGCTTAGGCAATAATCAAAACCCAGTTCGATAAAGCGTGCGTGGCTAGCAATTGCATCATCGGAGGAAAACGCGACGATGAAGCTCGGTGCCTGGCCACGCGCAGCTTGTGTTGCACGTATCGCCTTTAAAGCTTCAATGCCATTCATGACGGGCATCTCTAAGTCCATTAAGATCAGGTCAAAACGATATTGCAATGTGGCCTGCCAGCCATAGCGACCATTTGAAGCACTTGTGATTTGGCATTGAAAAGCTAGGAGTTGATTCGCGATGACTTTGCAATTGTAGCTATCGTCATCGACGACCAAAATTTGTAATGCAGTGGGCGTGCTTGAGTTTGCACTGGAAATGCCTCTTGAGACTGTGGAGTCCATCGCGTCAGCGTGATTTTGTTGCCTTGGCGGGAGTGATAGGCCAGTCGCATGCGGCGCTAGGGTGAGCGTGACAGTGGTGCCGTGAAGGTCCGATGTCTCCATGCGCAAATCGCCACCTTGCACCTTGGCCAGTAAATGCGATGAGTAAGTGCCTAAACCGGTTCCGCCTTCTTTTCCTTGAGTCGCGTATTTTTCGAAAAAGCAGCTGCGTAAGGCGATAGGTACGGCGGTGTCATTGTGCAGGCTCAAGCTGATAATATGCTCTCTTTGCAAGACGAGTGTCACGCAAGAATGATCACTCGCGGCTTCGATTGCATTCTTTAATAAATTGGCGATACACGAATAGCACAACGCTGCTTGGGCACGCGCGACAAATGCTTGGCGGTCAGTTGGCGTAGATAAATCCGTCGGCCACCGCACTTGCAAGCGCAATTGCAGATGTTTGGATTCTGCATGGACTCGTAGATCTTCCATCACGGTCTTGGTCACTTCATGCAGATCGACGGCTTGCGCTTCAAATTGGTAGTTGCCGTTTTCCATGCGATACAAATCGAGCGACAAATTCACCATATTCAGTGCACGTGTGGCGGCATTTTCTATCATGCCTAGCAGCGCCTCTTTCTCACTATCATCTATGGCATCCGAGCGCAAAAGTGCAGGGGTAGCAGCGATGCTCGCCAGTGGTGTTTTAAGGTCATGGCGGGCGATCCGCTCTGCATCTTCGCGAGCACGATGGGCTTCCACGAGTGCGATATTTTTCTGATCTAATTCGCGCGCACGTAGTGCAAGTTCACCTCGCAAACGCTCTGAGCACATGACTAGGAAAGCAGTGGTTCCGATCACGGGCAAAATCGATGCGCTCAGTGGAGTTAGTAGATTGATCAAATGATCGCTGGCAAGAATGCTGTTCGCATCGCGCATCCAAAAGGCAAAATACACGGCGCGGATTAACATAAAAGCCGTTAATAAGAACAAGATAACTGCGAGCGTGAAGCGGCCAATGTCATGTGAAAGCTGGCGCTGACGAAGCAAACTGATCGCCGAGCTGGCGAGGGCTATCGACCAAGTTAAGGCTGCAATCACGACGCGTATCCACAATACACTGTCAACCCAAGTAAAGTAAGTTAATACCAAGGTCGCGATGACGGTTGGTGCAAAAATCCAGTTGGTATCGGCGAGGTGATCAAAACGTCTGACCGATCGCCAATAGAGTGCTAATCCCCAAAAAATGAAGGCATTACCGACAGGTATCAACAACCATACCGATTCGGGACTTTGTGCAGCTAACAGTATCGTGCCACCGGCTGCCAACAAGGTGCCAATGCGCCAGTCTGCGGCAGCGGGGCGAATTGCTGTTGATAGCCCTCGATGCAAAAGGCCAAGGATGGCGCCGTTGAGCAAGGCAAAAGTGGTCGTGAGTATAAAGGCGGTACGTGGATCCATTAGACCGGGCTCGGCGTTAGCATGAAGAATGATCGCTACGATCTGCTAATTCATACTGGGTGTCAAGTGGAGGTCAGGCAGGTGTTACGAGGTTTTTGTTTAACTTGGCAGATTGCTGCGAATCTTAATCGAGATTCGCAGCTAATTCTTCGACTTGTATGGGAGTGCCGTACGCTAAAAAATAGGGGCGTTTCAATTGAATTGCTTAAAATCCGGCTTGCGCTTTTGGAAAAACGCCATCATCGCTTCTCGTGCTTCAGGCTGCGATAACATCGCACCGAAGTGGGCGTTTTCTTCGTTCATTTTGTCGCGTATCACTTGTGGTTGATTTGCTTTCATCAAGCTCTTAGTCAGACGTATCGATTTCGCTGGCAATGCAGCGATCTTCGCTGCTTGCTTCTCTGCATACGGTAATAGCTCTTCCAGTGGTAATACTTTATTCACTAATCCCATTTCATGTGCTTGTTGCGCGTTAAAGGCTTCTCCTAGCAAGAGCATTTCGGCTGCACGTTGATAACCTGCGATTTGCGGTAATACCATGCTGGAAGCGAATTCTGGGCATAAACCCAATTGCGTGAATGGCATAGAAAATTTCGCGTTATCCGCAGCGTACACCAATTCACAATGCATCAATAAGGTGGTGCCAATACCGACCGCACCACCCGAGACGGCAGCGATCACCGGCTTTTGCGCATCGTTTAAAGCATGCATGAATTGATACACGGGTGGCATTTCAGTAGTAGCCAAGCTACCAGCATGCTTCATGAAATCTTCGAGATCATTACCCGCGGTGAAAATTTCTGGTTTGCCAGTGATCAAAATCACGCTGACGTTTTTATCGTCGTTAGAAGCGTTAATCGCATTCGCCATCGCTTCGTACATGCCAAAGGTGATAGCGTTTTTCTTTTCTGGACGGTTGAAGTTGATGGTCAAAATGCCGTCGTTGATGTGGGTCAGAATTTCCATGATTTCCTAATTCTTTAAAATCCAAAACCTCTCGTAGTGCGGGGGAAACCCGCGCTGTTCAGGTGATCGATGGGCTAGCGGCGCGGGTTTCACCCGCCCTACAATTTTGCAATGCAAATTTGAGAGTAATACTTTGCTTGTCGCAGAAATTCCATGTTAGGGATGCAGCGCAAGGCGCGAGGCACAGCAATATGTCGATATTGCGAGCACCTTATTTGCAACCTCGACGCCGCGATGCACCCTAAGATGGGATTTATGCGGCAAGCAAAATTACATGCGTTCGAAGATACCTGCTGCTCCCATACCAGTTCCCACACACATCGTCACCATACCGTCCTTCAACTTATTCCGTTGCAAAGCATGGATCGTCGTGGCAGAACGAATCGCACCTGTCGCGCCCAGTGGGTGACCCAAGGCAATCGCGCCGCCCATAGGGTTCACTTTCGCTGGGTCGAGACCGAGGTCTTGCACCACTGCCAAAGATTGTGCAGCAAACGCTTCGTTCAATTCAAACCAGTCGATTTGGTCTTGTGTGATGCCAGCTGCTTTACATGCTGCTGGGATCGCTTCTTTTGGACCAATACCCATGATTTCTGGTGGAACGCCGCGCACTGCGAAAGAGGCGAAACGTGCCAATGGTGTCAGATTGAACTGCTTCAAGATTTTTTCGCTAACCAAAATCAAAGCACCAGCACCGTCAGAAGTCTGTGAGCTGTTACCTGCAGTCACAGAACCTTTGGCAGCGAAGACGGCTTTGAGTTTTGCTAAACCTTCCAATGATGTATCTGGACGTGCGCCTTCATCACGATTGACTGTACGAGTTTTAAGTTCGATTTCGCCAGTAACCAAATTCGGTACACGGTCGATGATTTCGAATGGTGTGGTTTCAGCGTCGAAGTAACCAGCTGCTTGTGCTGCCAGAGCGCGTTGGTGTGATTGAAGTGCGAATGCATCTTGTGCTTCACGGCTGACTTTCCATTGCGCCGCGACTTTTTCAGCAGTCAAACCCATGCCGTAAGCGATACCAGCGTTTTCGTCTTTCAGGATCGCCATGTTCATCGATGGATTGCTGCCCATCATAGGAACCATGGACATGGATTCCACACCCGCTGCGATCATCACGTCAGCTTGGCCAACGCGAATACGATCTGCTGCCATAGCGACGGCTGTGATACCAGAAGCGCAGTAACGATTGATCGTCACACCGCCGATGGTATTTGGCATGCCAGCCAAAAGAACGCCCATACGAGCGATATTTAAGCCTTGCGCGCCCTCTGGGAAAGAACAACCAACGATAGCGTCTTCGATCAGTTTAGGGTCGAGATTTGGCACTTGCGCCAAAGCGGATTTCAATACACCGACCAGCAAGTCATCTGGACGTGTGTTGCGAAACATACCACGGCCCGATTTACCAATAGGAGAACGAGTTGCCGCGACGATGTAAGCGTCTTGTAATTGAGTAGTCATTTGTAATTCCTCATTATGTATAGCT
>CAYXJI010000152.1:0-8270 GCA_964465175.1 uncultured Burkholderiaceae bacterium
ATGGCATGACCGTACTTTCAACGCAGATGCCTACGTGAATTTTCAGATGGATACCGATGGAAATGCCAGCGCGATCTCGATGAAAGCAATATCACCGCTGACCGATTTTAGTTACGATTTTCACGACCTTGATCTGAAGCGTGTTGAGAAGAATTGAGTGAGTTTTTGGCTCAAAAACACGGCAAAAAATCACGCACTAGGCTTCAACTACACTCAATTTTTCCGCAAGTTGACGCAACCACGCTG
The DNA here is from genome assembly GCA_964465175.1 of uncultured Burkholderiaceae bacterium. GTDB lineage: Bacteria > Pseudomonadota > Gammaproteobacteria > Burkholderiales > Burkholderiaceae_D > Undibacterium. The sequence goes on from CAYXJI010000152.1 coordinate 247, forward strand.
GACGTTCGCTGGCATCGATCCAGTATTTTACTGCGATGCCTAATTCCGTATCGCCTTCGATTTTTAAGCGACGGCGGAAGAATAAAGTGTCCGCATCTTCCATGGCGCTGGCGAGTTTTAAAAAGTCTATCGCACAGGCACTCAGGCTGATGTCAGTCGTTTGCAGTGTGATGGCTTTAAAGCGGCCTTGTTCGCAGCGAAAACATAGGTGCAATCCCAAGTCTTCGACGTGGATTTGAAATGTTCTACCGTAGAGATTCTCTGGCGCGATGAGCCAACTGCGTAGGCGCGCTAACTCTAGCAGTAACATGAGCGGTGCGCTCGCCACAGGTGAGGGTAGGCGTTGGCCGATTTTTTCAAAGATGCTGGGGAAACGAAAATCAGTGTGCTTCATCATAGGTAAAATAGGTGAATTTAGATTGCTTGAATTGGTATGGATTGCCATTGCATGCCGGAACCGCCATGCCAATAGCCGTTACAGCGCGTTGATTGTGGCGGTAAGAATCTTGGTTCAAGCACTGCCGCTTGTTCTTGCTGACGTGCGATGTCAAAGGCGTCAACGATTTCTTTCATGTGGTTCGATTGTATTTGCAGACGCAAGATATCGACTTGCAAATTCTTGAGCGTGGGAATTTGCGCACTTAAATCGAGACAGTTTGCGCTCTGCGTTTGTATGCCGTTGATGGTCAAAAAATCCTTGTGCTCGCGGGTTTGTAAAGCGAGACCATCGGGATACTGTTCGCAGCGAAATTCACAATTGTCTTTGCGCAACCGATGATGACGCGCGGTGAAACAGCGTGCAGAGTGGGCGAGCGCTAGGCGTCCCCATACTTGTACTTCGGTCTCTAGACTATCTGGACGCTGTGCTTGCAATGCCGCCAAATCTGCACCGCTTAATTCTATCGGCGGCGTAAAGCGCATCGCGCCTAATTCACGCAGCCAATTTAAGGTGCCAGTGTGATACACATTGAGATGCGGACCCGCCACAAAAGCGCGTCCTTGCATCGCGCGTACTGCACTAAAATCATTGGCCTCGATCAGCAAATCTTCGGCAAGTGCGGCATCAATTAATTTATGCATGCCACGTTGATCGGCCTCGTTGTCGATCAGCGTTAAACTCGATAACACCACCTGCTTACCCGCATCACGACAAGCTTTCGCCAGACTGATCCAATCCGGCAAACGCATCACATGTCGGCGCGAACAAACAACTTCGCCCAGATAAATAATATCCACAGGCCAGTCCATCGCCTCCGCATAAAAGCGCAGGGTGGCGTCTTTGGACCAGTAATATGAGAGCGGTGCGAGCGAGAGTTTCATTGGTTTTTAGATTTTCTTTGTCAAATTATGGGTAGCGCAATCATCCTGATAGAGCAATTTTGGTAGGGCGGTTGAAACCCGCGCCGCCAGAAGGTGATGCAAGCGAGATCGATCTTTGGGCTCGATACTGTATTCATTTTCTCGATAGCTTTGCATTTTCTGAATCACCTTTTGAGCGACAAGATAGAACCAAATCGTCTCGTTACCGTTATGCCGAACTTGATTTGGCATCCAAAATTGATGCGCTTAAAGGTGAATTCTGGATACCGGATCAAGTCCGGTATGACCATTAATTGGGCTTGTGTGACTCAAATGATGCATGGCCAGGCGCAATCTAATCGGATGGAAGAACATAATTATTTCCACGGACGTTCAAACGCCCCCTGCGTCACTTGTGCTCCCTCCGCATGCTTAGCCAGCGTCGCATTCCAATCTGGTCGCGCGGTATAACGTTCAGGATCACGCTCAGCTGCATCGAGTGCTGCGCGCAAAGTGCCGACTACTTGTGACACGTAATTCGGACTACGTTGGCGGCCTTCAATTTTGATGGCTTTCACGCCCATTTTAATTAATTGCGGTAGCAATCCTATGGCATTCAAACTAGTCGGTTCTTCTAAGGCGTAGTCGATTTGTCCTTCGACTTCAAAACGACCTTTGCACAAAGTGGGATAGCCAGCGGCTTCGTTGGGCGCGTAGCGGTCGATTAGGGTGCCACTTAAACGTGCCGATAAGACTTTATCTTTTTCTTCCCAACTGACCGCATGCGCGGGTGAGCAGACGCCTTTGTTATTCGGTGAATCGCCAGTGACATAGCTCGATAATAGGCAACGTCCTTCGGCCATTACGCACAAACTACCAAAGCCAAATACTTCAATTTCCACCTCGGTCTGACGTAGGATTTTTTCGATTTCGGTTAGCGTTAAGACACGTGGTAAGACGGCGCGCCGTATGCCGAATTGTTCGCGCATGAGTTCAATTGCATCCACCGTGGTGGACGAGCTTTGTACTGATAAATGTAAGCGCACATCAGGGTAACGCTGGCGTGCATAGGCCATCAAACCTGGGTCGGCTAGGATGAGCGCGTCTGCACCTAATAAAACTGCGGTATCGACAGCTGAGTGCCATTCCTGGGCGCGTTGCGCTTGCGGATAGGTGTTGATGGCGAACAAAACCTGTCGACCACGTTGATGTGCGTAGTCGACGCCGAGTCGAATGTCGTTGTCGGTGAAATTGAGCCCACCAAAATTGCGTGCATTGGTGGCATTGCGTAAGCCTAAATAGACCGCATCCGCGCCTTTATCGATCGCCGCTTTGAGTGCAAGTAAACTGCCAGCCGGCGCCACTAGATCAAGTTTTTTCATGCGCCAGATGGTAGCGATCGCAGGCGGATTCGTCTTTGTCTTAGGTCAATAAAATGAGCGCTGCCTGCACAAGTTCGGCATTTAAATGACACATGCCTCAGAGCTGCCTATTTTTTGCGCTATGATGAATCTTGTTTGTTGAGTTTCTCTCGATTCTTTCGTTCACTATGCGTCAGCCGCTAAGGAGTTCACGATGATCAACACAAAATCCAGATCTACATTGTCTTTTGCGTTTAGCTTATGTTCAAGTTCAAGTCCCTACCTCAGTTTGGGTGCCATCGGACTACTCTGTTTGTCGGGTGATTTGCCAGCACAAAGCAAAGCTAAAGCCACGCCAGCCGCCAAAAATACCGTCGCAGCGAAAGTCCCGATGCAAATTGTCAAGCCGCCTATTGCACTTGCCTATATGGATGCCGCCACCAGTGCGAGCGATATGCCAGGTGGTAATTTGATGGCAGGCGCAGCGCAAGGGGCGCAATCAGGGGGCGGTTTATTTGGCGCATTGAGTGGCATGGCCAAAGGCGCGGTGAGTGGCCCTAGTGATAGGGGTAATGTATTTGGAAATACCCACAGCATGGGATTTTCTAGCGGTAAATTTCTTGATGTGTCGGTCTATACGACGAAAAATCCGAGCTTAGGCGAAGCGACACAATTGATCCCGAGTGTGATGAGCTTGGGCGAGCGTTTGCAATTGAATGCACCTGCGCCTGTAACAGAAAAAGCCGTCGTTGCTCCTGTCGATGAAACACCCATCACACCAAGCTATGAAAAACCCAAAGGCAAAATCTCTGTGTATTGGGGCTGTGGTGAAACCATACGCCAAGGGCAACCGCGTACCCTAGATGCGGCGACTGCCACTATAGAGGATTTTGGCAAGTTCTTTGTGATGCGTGGCAAGACCAGCAAGGGCGCTCGCTGGCAACCGGGCAATCCGGCTTGGCCGAACAAAATCGATGACCGCAAAGTACCTGATGCCGCCTCCTTAGTCGGTGAACATCAGTTTGTTGGCAATGGTATACCCGAGAGTTTTAAAGTGAGCTTGGGCGCAGCGCAAGATTTAATGCCAGCAATAGAGCTGCAACAAAGCAAAAAAGACGGGGCTGTCGCTTTGCAATGGAAAAGCATCCCCCACGCACGAGGCTATTTTTTATCGGTGATGGGTGGGCAATCCAATGGTGGTGATAGCGGGGAAATGATCGTGTGGACGTCTAGTGAGTGGCCCGATTTTGGTTTTGGTCTCATGGACTACCAATCCAATCAAGACATTGATCAATGGATTAAAGAGCAGGTGATTTTGCCTGCCAGTGCTAGCCAATGTGCCGTACCAAAAGGCGTCTTCGGTGAAGGCGGCGTGGGCATGCTGAGGATGATCGCTTATGGCTCCGAGGCCTATTTTGCTTATCCAGCACGCCCCGAAGATCCAAAAATCGCGTGGGAACCAGAGTGGCAAACCAAACTGCGTGTGAAATCGACTTATGGCTCGATCTTAGGCGGCATGGGAGATATGGGGGCTAAATCCAAATCGCAGAAAGAAGAGAAAAAACCTAAGGCGACCGATTTGCTCAAAAGTCTTTTCGGTAACTAAACGGATTGTTAGTTGAGCGTCTCAACGCCATTGAGTTAAATGCTTAATTCAATCGAGTTGAGTCCTAGGCTGAGGTGCTAAACAAACTGCCTATCGATGTACTGCCTTGAATATTGACCGCCACTAATTTTAAAAATGATTGCAAATTCTCGGCGCTGGGATCACCGCCACTTTTCTTGATTAAGGCGTTGAACGCTTCTTGTAAATTGCCCAATCCGCTGTCTTCGCTCTTATTGCTATCGAGCTGGGTGATCAGTTTTTGTATGCTATTTTGCAGTTGGTAGGAGCCGCTTGATTGATCTAATGCTAGACCTGCGACTGGGCTTCCATCGCGATTGCTTGAACTAAGGCCGGGTAAATTTGATAGTAAGTTAGAGGTGAAATCAGCGCCTGCCTCTTGACCTTGGTCCGTGCCAAAAAAGGCGCTGATATCTTTAGCTGAATTGATTTGGCTGAGCACTTGACGCACGACTGCATTGAGTTCGCTATTGTTGCTCCCTGCGCCGCCGCTACCGTTGCTACTGCTTTCCACTTCCGTGGTGGCACCGGTTTTGTTCGCGGCAGTGCTAGGATTAGCGTACACGCTATTGAGGTCTTTGATGGTTTGAGTGTTACTACCGGTCAGTGATGTGATAGTCATGGTTTTGACTCCTAAGGTCTTGCTTTGTGGTGCTTCGTGTTCGTGGATATTGCAGGTATCGTTCGTGCTGCTATTTTTTACTACGGCTCGTGGCCAGTCTCACCACATGCACTAATCATGCGTTAATTCATCATGAATTGAAATGGCAATATGCCTACAATTTAAGCACTTGTTTTCTTGTTAAATATAAATTCGCCTGTCGCAGCAGGATCATGTGATTTTCGTCATAATAGGCTTACGCTATTTCGCGTTGAATGGTTCAACTAGGAGATCTACAGTGATGAAATCTCGTTTCAACTTATTTTCCCGTACGTGTGCTGGTACTCTGGCACTTACATTATTGTCTACCGCCATTGCCTCATTGGGTGTTGCGCCGGCGCATGCTGATGCCCCGATGGCCAAATCTGCCGCCCCCGGTTATTACCGCGTGATGTTAGGAGATTTTGAAGTCACCGCCTTGTCAGACGGCACGGTTGCCTTACCTGCCGATAAATTGCTCACCAATACTACGCCAGAAAAAACCCTCAAATCGCTGCAAAAATATCATTTGAGCACGCCGGTGCAAACCTCGGTCAATGGCTACTTGATTAATACCGGCAGCAAGTTGGTGCTCATTGATACTGGGGCTGCGAGTCTATTTGGCCCTACTCTAGGTCGGCTCGCCGCTAGTCTGAAAGCGGCTGGTTACAGTCCAGAGCAAGTGGATGAAGTCTATATTACTCACATGCATGGTGATCACGTTGGTGGATTGATGATAGGCGATCAGATGGCATTCCCAAATGCCATTGTACGTGCGGATAAACACGATGCCGATTTTTGGTTGAGTCAGGCCAATATGGATAAGGCGCCTGCCGATGCCAAGGGTAGTTTTCAAGCTGCGATGGTATCGCTCAATCCTTATGTCAAAGCCGGCAAATTTAAATCATTTGATGGCGATACCGAGCTGGTGCCAGGCGTGAAAGCTGTTGCGGCGCGCGGGCATACACCAGGTCATAGCGTGTATTGGGTCGAAAGCAAAGGGCAAAAATTAATGTTGTGGGGTGATTTGATGCACGTTGCGGCGGTACAATTTGAAAACCCAACTGTCACTATCACCTTTGACAGTGATAGCAAGGCGGCCATGGCGCAACGCCTCAAGGCTTATGCCGAAGCAGCAAAACAAGGATACATGGTCGGTGCCACACATTTGTCATTTCCTGGCCTCGGGTATATCCGCAGTGAAGGCAAGGGCTATGCATGGATGCCAATCAATTATGTACCTGTGAAGTAAATACGCTAGGAGTTTCGTTTAGTCGCAATGCATGAAAAAAGGAAGCCAGCCATCGTGCCGCTTCCTTTTTTAACCCAGAATTACCATTAGGACTTGCGAAGAAGACGGATGCACTTTTCGAGCGTGTTTTGATGCGAATGAGGCGCTAATAGTGCGCTATTCGCAATGAAGATTAGCAAAAATAGCCGAAAAAGCGCAGTCAGCACGCCAATAGCACCGCAGGTGCGCCTCATGGAAAATCGGGGTTTAATCATACTTGACGAAGGTTTTTCTTGTCACTTTCCAAATTCTTTTAAATTGTATACCTATGTCACCGTTCACCATTCGACCAATTCAAGCCAGTGATAACGTCGCCATCGCCCAAGTAATTCGTTCAGTTTTGATTGAGATGGAGGTACCCAAAGTAGGCTCGGCTTATGCTGATCCCTCACTCGATCATTTATATCAGCATTACCAGCAGGATAGAGGTGCTTATTTTGTGGTAGAACAAGATGGAGAAATCGTCGCCGGTGGCGGTATCGGTAGTTTGCCTGGCGAGGATACTAGCATTTGTGAACTACAAAAGATGTATATGCTGGCAAAAACCCGAGGTCAAGGTTTGGGCAAAGCATTGATACAAACCAGCATCGCTGCGGCGCGAGACTTGGGCTACAGCCAATGCTATTTAGAGACTATGCCTAAAATGCAGGCAGCCCAAAGTCTGTATCAAAAAATGGGTTTTGATTATGTCTGCAAACCGATGGGTAATACTGGACATACGGCATGCCCGGTTTGGATGCTCTTAAAATTCTGAAGTGAAAATATCTATTTGAGCGATACCGATTTTTTATTGGAAGAGCAATCAATTACAGGCCTGATTTGCAAATGAAATTTGATTTTTATCCACAGTTTTAACTTCTTTCCAAGTAAGATTAGCGTTATCTTTATCTAACTAATCTTCACTCATGCGCTTCATCCACACTTCCGACTGGCACCTCGGCCAAACTCTGCACAATTTTGATCGTAGCTACGAACACCAAGCGTTTTTAGATTGGCTGATTGTCTGCTTGGTCAAGGAAGAGGCCGAAGCCTTGCTGATTTCAGGTGACATCTTCGACACCGCTAATCCTTCAGCGCTAGCGCAAAAACAGTTTTATCGATTCTTGCAACAAGCCAAGCAGCAGCTACCGCATTTAAACATCGTCATCATCGCAGGCAATCACGATTCGCCCGGGCGCTTAGAAGCGCCTGCACCTTTGTTACAAGACATGGATGTCGCGGTGATTGGCTTCGTACCACGTTTACCCGATGGCAGTATTGATTTGGATCGCTTAGTTCTGCCCTTAAAAAATGCGGCAGGCGAGATCAAAGCATGGTGCTTAGCGATACCATTTTTGCGTCCCAGCGATGTGCCTAAATGTGAAGGCGAAGTCAAAGACCCTTACATGCAGGGCATCACGCTCTTGTATCAACAATGCTTGCAATACGCATTGAATAAGCGCCAACCCAATCAAGCCAATCAAGCCATAATTGCGCTTGGTCATTGCCACATGGTCGGTGGCGAGATCTCCGAAGAATCAGAGCGCCGCATCGTGATCGGCGGTACTGAAGCTTTGTCAGCCAGTATGTTCGATGCGAATGTCGCTTACGCCGCATTAGGGCATTTACATCTGGCGCAAAAAGTCGGTAATCAAGACCACCTGCGTTATTGCGGCAGCCCATTGCCGATGTCCTTTGCCGAAGTCGATTATCAACATCAAGTGCTGCGTGTGGATTTGGATCAAGACAAAGTTAGCGACATCACAGCCATCTTCGTACCACGCGCAGTTGACTTGCTACGCATACCCAAACAAGCTGCACCACTAGCGC
>CAYXJI010000152.1:8280-8594 GCA_964465175.1 uncultured Burkholderiaceae bacterium
TAACGACACACCGCTAGAACGCCAGCCCTATCTTGAGGTACGCGTTAGGCTTGATGCCCCCGAACCAGGTTTACGTGCTGCGATAGAAAACGCGATTGAAGGCAAGGCGCTGCGCTTAGCCAAAATCGAAACTAGCTTCGTCGCGAAGAAAATCAGCGAATCAGAAACTGTGACACTCACCGAACTAGAAAACCTGCAACCGGAAGATATCTTCCAACGCCTATACCAAAACAAATACCAAAACGAAGCACCACCAGAACTACGCAGCGCATTCACCGAACTGATGTTAGCCAATGGTAGCAGCGACGAGGTGC
>CAYXJI010000153.1:0-8588 GCA_964465175.1 uncultured Burkholderiaceae bacterium
ACACAAAAAAAAATTGGAGCTATGGTTCCAAACTACTCGCACATTGGAGAGATTGTTTGTTCATATTTATCTGTTTTATTCGGCAAAAGATTTGATTGCCACGGACTAATCGAAGGCAGTGGTTTTTATAATACGCCGGATTTATCAGCATACAACAGCATATGTAATCCTAGACTTCCGTTTAATACACACAGAGAACGAGACTGCTTCAGAGTTCCATTGAATCTTTCACACTTTTCCTACATGTCGAATTTATTGACTAGTTCCAATACTGATCCTATTGTACAAACAAAAATTAAATGCAGCATGCAAATTTTATATGCAAGCTCTTCAACACGTGGAATACGAACCAGAAGTAGCGTATCTTCATTTAATTACATCCGGCGAAATACTTACAGGTTTTTTTGAATATAAAAAAGAAGAAATTCTAAGTGCGGAAATAAATGACATTTTAAATCTAATTGAAAATGGACTTGAAAATGGTAGAAATATTTCGAGGCAAATTTCAAATAGTCTATTGGGCATTAAACGAAGCTTCGTTAAATCATTACTTTCTTTAGTTGATCCGGTTTTTTTTGAATCTAAAGAATCAAATTCTGAATTTGGTCATTTTAAACCTGATTTATTAGAAAAAAGTATTGGTGCAGCTTACGACCTACGCAGCAAATATGTACACACTGGAGTGCCCTTTGGAGATTGGATTCGTCCAAGAAACAATCTCACGGATCTACAATCAGGCCGCCCAATAGTCGGCAACAAGGATTTTGAAAAAATACTAGAAAAGGCTCCAACGTTTCTCGGACTAGAACGACTTATTCGATATTGCCTATTAAAATTTATAGCATCAAAGATCAGCCCTGAAATCATAGAACTTCAACAAAGACCTTTGTAAATCTTTTAGTTCCTTATATCTACCAAAACGTCTGTTCACAATCAAACATAGAATCAGAAAGAGGAAATCAAATGAAACGAGTCACTGGCATAGGCGGTATCTTTTTCAAGGCTAAGGATGCACCAGCAATGCACGCTTGGTACAAGAAGCACTTAGGTATTGATGTTCAAGCTTGGGGCGGTGCTGCCTTTGATTGGACAGATGAAGATGGTAAGCCGGTGGCGGGTACGACTGCTTGGTTAATTAACCCGCATGACAGCGAACACTTTGCGCCTAGTTCTGCGCCTTTTATGATCAACTATCGGGTGCAAGATTTGCGAGCTTTGGTCAAGCTGTTGAAGGAAGAAGGCTGCAATGTGCTCGATAAAATTGACGAGTCTGAGTACGGCAAGTTTGCCTGGGTGATTGATCCTGAAGGGAATAAGGTCGAGCTGTGGGAACCGCCTGAAGGCCAATGAAATAGGTAGGCAATTTTTTCTTTAAAAGCCAAAAATGTTCAGTGATTGGCACTTTCAACCAGTCACTTTCTCGAACTGATGATCGAGAAAACAGTGATCAACATTCAATGTAACTATTCAGTCGCTATGTTGCGATCACTTTTTGAGTAAAACTCATTAACGTCATGCCGGGCTTGATCCGGCATGACGATAGACTCGGCGTTTTCCCCTTGATATTGGTTCTGAATAGTCACCATTTAATAAAAATCTTAAGCACTACGGCGTGCATCGAGACTCCAGCCACCAGCGCCAAACGCTGCTATCGCCATTAAGCCCCCAGCTACTGCTATATTTTTAAAGAACAGCAATTGCGTCACATAAGCTTGGTCCACTGGTACTGCCCAATACGCGTGAAAAATGAACGATGCTACCAGCGTGAAGAAGGCCAAAGCGAGTGCAGCGAAGCGCGTGCCTAAACCTATGATCAGGGCGACACCACCCGCGATTTCGAGTATCAAAGCGGCAGCGGCTGCCAGCATTGGTGCGGGCAAACCGACTGAGGCGATATAACCTACCGTGCCTTCGAAGCCTGTGAGTTTAGCGATGCCTGCGGGTAAAAATAGCGCTGCGAGTAATAAGCGGGCGACCAGTGAGAATGGATTTTGTAATTGCGTAAACATGGTGAATTCCTTTTATATTGATATCGATATTTCTGTATTGTTGATGTGATTTTTTTGTGTATTTATCTGTTGAGAGCCTAGATGAAGCGCCACTGCCATTAAGTTAAAGATGAAAATTGTAGGGCGGGTGCAACCCGCGCCGCCAAACCGTAGTGCAAGCTTGATCGACCTATGTGCGGCGCGGGTTGCACCCACCCCACAAAATTTAAGCTGCCAAATCAAACACCAAAACTTCTGCATCTTGACCGTTGCTAAACGTTAGATGACTCTCATTTTCTATGCGTAAGGCATCACCGCTTTTGAGACGTTGTCCATTCACTTCCAACTCGCCACGGATCAAATGCACATAGGCTTTACTAGCTGGATTCAGCGTCATTTCTGCTTTCTCATCACCGTCAAATAAACCTGCATACAAAGCGGCATCGGCAGTCATGGATACCGAATCACCAGCGCCATCCGGAGATGCAACTAGTGCCAGTGCGCCGCGTTTGCTGGCTGGTGGTATGGTTTTTTGTTCATAGCCTGGCTCCACACCTTGACGATTTGGTTGTATCCAAATTTGCAAAAAGTGCGTGTGCTGTCCTTCTGCATGATTGAACTCGCTGTGACGCACACCAGTGCCGGCACTCATGCGTTGCACATCACCTGGTGGAATCGCTTTGACGTGACCCATGCTGTCTTTATGGGCGAGCTCACCAGATAGCACGTAGCTGATAATTTCCATGTCACGATGGCCATGGGTGCCAAAACCTGTGCCTGGTGCGATGCGGTCTTCGTTAATCACTAAGAGATTGCCCCAGCCAGTATGGTCTGGGTCATAGTAATTAGCGAATGAAAAGCTATGCTGGCTTTTCAGCCAGCCGTGATCAGCATGTCCGCGATCTTGAGATTTTCTTAAAGTCAGCATATTTTTCTCCTGTTGAGTTAATCAGCGCATCCTTGTTGTGTGCCAATAGCGTGATGCGATAGGAGAGATTATGCGGCTTTTGGCTAGCTTTCACGATGAACGTTTTTGATGGCACCATTCAAATTTTTTGAATGGTGCCTTGACGCAGAGATTATCGAAATTAAGTAGGATGCGCCATGTGCCCCCCCATTATTCAGATGATCAGGGCGCTATTGCCATTTTTTAAATCAGCAACTTCATTTCATTTTTTCAGGTACAGTGCAAGGTTTTGCTCTAACAAAAATAAATAGACTAGGCAGCCCTACTAACTCGGTGCCGGACCTATTTTCTTACAACGTCAATCTCTCCATACGCTGTGAATCAAGCCAACGAAAAAATTGATATCGTCTACTTGTGGGTGGATGGCGCGGACCCAGCGTGGCGCGCCAAACGCGAGCATGCGATCATGAGCTCGTCCGATGTCGAGCGCAAAAAATTAGCCGTGTACGGCGATGTCGCGGGTCGTTATCGTGACAATCAAGAGTTACGATTTAATCTGCGCGCTTTGGAAAAATTCTTTCCTGAGCATGGGCATATCTATCTAGTCACCGATGGTCAGACGCCGCATTGGTTGAGACAAGGTGAAGGCATTACGCTAATCGATCATGCTAGTATTATCCCGACGACTGCTTTACCTGTATTCGATTCGGGTCATATTGAATCGTATTTACATCACATACCCGGTTTATCAGAGCGATTTATCTATTTGAACGACGATGTCTTTTTTGGTGCGCCTGTGAGTGTTGAGAGCTGGTTTGGACAGCATGGTGTGGCTGTGTTTAAGGAACAAGAGCAAGTCCCTGATTACGGCACACTACAAAAAGATGAGACCGCCTTGGTCAATGCGTCTATTTTATCCAAGCATTGGTTACAGCAACGTTATCCGCTCTATCAACATGTGCATCGCATCTTTGCGCATGCACCGCGCCCTATGCTAAGAAGCGTTTTGTTGGAGTTAGAAAAGGAAGCGGCGGATTTATTTGAACAAGTCAGGCAAACTGTGTTTCGCGATTGGCAGCGGCCACCTATCGTGCCCGATCTGGTACCACGTTGGATGTTGCATCGGGGTCTCGCCTACTTGCGAGAAATTGAGTATCGCTACATTTGTAGTGGTGATAGCGACGCCGAACAACAGTTTACTGACCTAAGCGAACGCTTTGGCGAACTCGCATTCTTCTGTATCAATGACACCAGCGATAATGCGGCCTCGGATGATCCGCAGTTGCTGCGAATTCGAGAGACATTACAGCGTCTGTTACCTTTAGCTTCGCGGTTTGAGACTGGCACTGTAGGTTGGCGCTGAGCGTAGCGAAGCCCAACAATTTGAGATAAATTTTTATCAAATTATTGGGCTTCGCATTTGTAGGGCGGGTGCAACCCGCCCTACTTTTCGGTCGTCTCCACTACATCAATCACACCAAATCAAAACGATCTGCATTCATCACTTTATTCCAAGCCGCGATGAAATCATTCACAAACTTTTGCTGCGCATCGCTGCTGGCATACACTTCTGCCAAAGCACGTAATTGTGAATTCGAACCAAACACCAGATCGACCGTGGTGCCTGTCCACTTCACTGCGCCAGTTTGACGATCGCGGCCTTCGAGCACGCCTACTGAACTTGATGGCTGCCACTTGGTAGTCATATCCAGCAGGTTGACGAAGAAATCATTGCTCAGAGTTTCTAGACGCTGAGTGAAGACACCGTGCGGAGTCTTGCCTGTGTTTGCATTTAAGGATCGCAAACCACCAATCAATACCGTCATTTCTGGTGCGCTTAAATTCAGCAATTGCGCTTTGTCGATCAGCAGCTCTGCGGCATGTTTCTCAAAGCCTGCGCGCACATAGTTACGGAAACCGTCGGCTGCCGGCTCTAACACAGCGAATGACTCAACATCCGTTTGCTCTTGCGTTGCATCCATACGACCTGGTGCGAATGGAACTTGGACATCTTGTCCCGCTTTTTTCGCTGCCGCTTCAATTGCCGCTGCACCAGCCAAGACGATTAAATCCGCCAAAGAGATTTTCTTACCACCAGTTTGCGTCGCATTGAATTCTTGTTGAATGGCTTCTAAAGTCCTTAACACTTTACTTAATTCTGCTGGCTGATTGGCTTCCCAATCACGCTGCGGAGATAAACGAATGCGCGCACCATTGGCGCCACCGCGTTTATCACTGCCACGGAAAGTGGATGCCGATGACCATGCGGTGTTGACCAACTGCGCAATACTTAAACCAGAGACCAGCACTTTTACTTTCAACGCCGCGATATCTTGTGCATCGACCAAAGCGTGATCCATAACCGGAATCGGGTCTTGCCAAATCAGTGTTTCACTTGGTACTAGAGGACCTAAATAACGTGCCACCGGCCCCATATCTCTGTGCGTGAGTTTGAACCAGGCTCGCGCAAAGGCATCGGCAAATTCGTCCGGATTTTGATGAAAACGGCGCGCGATTTTTTCGTAAGCAGGATCAAAACGCAGCGACAAATCAGCGGTGGTCATCATCGGCGGATGTTTTTTGCTGGCGTCATGCGCATCAGGAATCAAATGCTCAGGTTCGCAATCTTTCGCTACCCATTGTTTCGCGCCTGCTGGGCTCTTGGTCAATTCCCATTCGTAGCCGAACAGCATGTCAAAGTAACCGTTATCCCAAGTCGTTGGATTTGGTTTCCATGCACCTTCGATACCGCTGGTCGTCGTGTGTACGCCTTTACCTGAGCCGAATTGATTGATCCAACCCAAGCCCTGCTCTTCTATGCCTGCCGCTTCTGGCTCTGGTCCGACTAAGGCAGGATCGCCAGCGCCATGTGCTTTACCAAAGGTGTGACCGCCAGCGACCAAGGCCACGGTTTCTTCGTCATTCATCGCCATGCGGGCAAAGGTTTCGCGTACATCGCGACCTGAAGCGACCGGATCAGGATTGCCATCGGGGCCTTCTGGATTGACATAAATTAAGCCCATTTGTACTGCGGCTAAAGGGTTTTCCAGATCGCGCTGGCCTGAACCTGAGCCGGCGCTTGAGCCAGCATAACGGCTATTTGCTTTATCGCTGGTTGCCAACCATTCCGTTTCGGAACCCCAGTAGATATCTTCTTCTGGTTGATAGATGTCTTCACGCCCACCAGCAAAGCCAAAGGTCTTAAAGCCCATGGATTCGAGTGCGACATTGCCCGCTAAGATATACAAATCTGCCCATGAAATTTTACGACCATATTTTTGTTTGATCGGCCATAACAAGCGACGTGCTTTATCGAGATTACCGTTATCTGGCCAGCTATTCAAAGGCGCAAAACGTTGATTGCCAGTGCCTGCGCCGCCACGACCATCGGATACACGATACGTACCAGCCGCATGCCACGCCATGCGTATCATCAAACCACCGTAGTGACCCCAATCAGCAGGCCACCAATCTTGCGAATCGGTCATTAAGGCCTTCAAGTCTTGTACCACGGCGTTCAAATCCAAACGCTTAAATTCTGCGGCATAGTCAAACGCTGCGCCCATAGGATTGGACTGCGGTGCGTGCTGTTGCAAGATAGTCAGTTTCAACTGATTTGGCCACCAAGTCGCGTTGCTAGGTGCCGCACTTGCGACTGCATTTTTAGCGGCACCAGCGTCGGTATGGAAAGGGCATTTGGCTTCGTTTGACATAGAATTTTCCTCAAAATTTGGACTTGGATTAAGCACGGACGGGGTAAAAATTAAGCACAGGTGAAGCGCGGATCAAAACGATTTATATCAGTCTCGTTGGCGTGGCATCTGCTACCAAAATCATTCTAGAGCGCAAGATTCGATTAATCAATTTAATTAAATTTATGTATTCGATTGATTTTATCTAAAACCTATCTATGCCTGATAGCTTTATTTAATTCAATCGCGTGGTAGAGACCTCTGCACAAGCTAAGCGCGACCGAATTTTGAACCAAGCAACTTACGCAAAAAAATACCTTTTTAAATGCATAATATTGCAATAAAATTCGCGCTACAATAAGATAAGCCCACGCTCGATACCCCCACTCTCGGGATGGCGTGAGATCTCACATCGTCACACGATTCAGCAACCAGCAAACA
Organism: uncultured Burkholderiaceae bacterium; assembly: GCA_964465175.1. Taxonomy (GTDB): domain Bacteria; phylum Pseudomonadota; class Gammaproteobacteria; order Burkholderiales; family Burkholderiaceae_D; genus Undibacterium. The sequence continues at coordinate 7,029 of CAYXJI010000153.1, forward strand.
AGGAAAGATTCATCACATGAAAATATGGATAGGGAGCGCAGCGCTTTTTCTTGCAACATCTTTGCCCATGGTACAAGCGCAAGAAACGGGTAATGACGAAAAAGTAAATCGCGTTGAAATCAGCAATATTAAAGGACCAGAGCTACGCTCCTACTCCCAAATGCTCAAAGGCATGATGGCGTATAAAGAAAAGAACCAGCTCGCCCCCAACTCGGAACTGTTTTTCATCCTGGTGCCAAAGTCAAAAAATGTCAGCACCGAAGGTCTAACCATGCGACTAGCCAGTGATGAGGCCTCGATCAATGTGCCGATTGATGTCTCGGGAAAATTCCAACTTCCCTTACTTGAATTAAAGACCGAAGACGAGTACGACCTCATTCTCAACAAGCCCAAAGGCCAATTTGTGATCAAGCCTTACGTCAAAAGCGCCAACTTGGCGGAGGACACCAAGCGTCTTGGCGATATCAGACTAGAGTGCCAAGTACGTTGGGCCATCGAAAAGCAAGACGTCTCCCTCATCTTTAGTAGCTATGTAAAAATCCTAGCCTCCGGCAATCCCTGCACCTCAAGTAATGTCAGTGTTGGCTACTATGTGCCGAAAGATGTTTATGCCATTACGCTAGACACGCCGAAATCGAAAATCGCATTAAAAGTTAAGCCTTATACGACTTATAACTTACCCATCTGGGATACGGATTTAAGTGATGATGGCTTGATCAAGTATGAGGTGAGGCCACAGTCAAGTGCTGAGCCAGAAAACTGAGCTCAATAATCAATATTCAGCGCATTGGCGGCTTGAATTGGTATGTCAGTAGATGTTGCCCACATCGGCATCAACGATATCATGCAACATTGAACACCTAGTTTGTCGCTGGTCGGAAAAAGCTATAAAGCCATTAAAAAGTGACTTTTCTATTGAATATGGCTGTGGTTTTATGCGCATATCAAATTCACGAGACAATTTTTCACAATTGCTTTTCCCAAAACCTCCTACAATAGGTTATATAGCTGCCACATCCTCTACAGAGGTCAAAGCGGCCGTAATTAGGAGTTCACCTCGGTTCAAATAGACGTAATAATTTACCTTGCATTATTAGCGTTACTTGAATGCATTGAAAATAAGCAAAGCAACAAGTCGTAAAACCAAGTGTGCTTGCTTCTTGGCTATCTAGCTTTTTGCATTACTCTTTGCCTTAAGCGTAGTAAATCTGCAGAAGTTCAAAGAAGTTGAAACTAAAGATCTCATCAGAAATTAAAGTTTAAAAAAATCACTTAACCACTTTTATAGGCAGATCATATTCCATGGCTAATATTCTCGATATCCCTAAATCCGAAGAGTTTCAATACGATCCAAATACTTTACTCGATACTTTGATCAAAACTCTAGGCATTAAAAACGACGCTGCACTGTCTCGCGCTTTGGAAGTGGCACCACCAGTGATCAGCAAAATCCGTCACAAAATTTTACCGGTCGGCCCTTCGCTCTTGATCCGTATGCATGAAGAGTCAGGCATCAGCATTAAAGAAATCCGTAACTTGATGGGTGATCGCAGATCAAAG
>CAYXJI010000154.1:0-8547 GCA_964465175.1 uncultured Burkholderiaceae bacterium
TCGTAGCGTTCTCACCAAAATGGTGAACAACAAAAATACGATGAAAACTAATATGCATGCAACTTCCAAGGCGAAATTAAGCGCTCAACTGAGGTTTCTAGGTTAAAACCCCTTCATTCGATCATAGAAGCTTTTTGGTAATAATGGGAACTCACTGAGCGCATTTACTCTATTGACCCAAAGCTGATTAATTGGCTCGTGATAACGCTCGTTCATATTGAATTGAAATATTTCATAGGTATCCAGTAGAAATGTATCGCAACGATAGACTCCTCGCTGCGCCGGATGATAATAATCCCCCGCGTAAGTACCCGAATAAGTTGCCGTCAGCGTGTAATCGGCACCAATCAAAAGTGATTGATAGGCTCGTTTAACCAACGCCATACGAGCGCTTACTTTCTCGATTTGCCCCCATGGTTGGGATTGAAAGTTTGTGCAACGTGCGGCAAAGCAATCATAAATAACAAAATCAGATATGGTCGGCGTTGCCGCTCCCCAGTAAGTTGAAGTGGCTTTAAAACTGCTTAGGCTTGTAGTGGTTACCGCGTTACTTAGCCCATCGGTCACTTCGACGATCACATTCCCATCCTACATACCAACATGTCCCGCCCATGAAACGCCCGGGTAGCTAAGATCACGCCCAACAATGTCCCCAGCTTGTTTCGGGTTACTGGGGGACAAATTTGGATCACTTCCAATGCTCCACTTAGGCACATTTGCGTTGTTATAAACAACCAAATTTCCATCATTTTGGACGTTCAAATAAGCGCCAATATTCCCACCGGTTCGCGTATACCAAAGCGGCTGATTAGTTCCACTATATTCAACTAGATTTCCATCTCCTTGCATCACTAAATATCCGCCGTACTGATATGTCGCAAAACGAATTGAGCCATCGCTTCTATAGAGAACTACATTCCCATCCATTTGCATCACCAAACGATACCTCCCATCGTCGGACGAAAGGGATTGCCCTTTATTTAAAACGCCGTTCGCATTAAGTACGGCAGCACTCACAACTAAGACATTAAAAAAGAGTACCGCGCAAACAAACTTCTTCATTTTGTCTCCTATCACAAAGAATAATTACCAAAACAAGTAGCATCATTAAGGTTTTTTATTGCCTAATAATGACTTACCAAGTTGGATTTCCGGTAATTCGCCTAATGGAGACATTCTAATATTGACTGGCTGATGCCCGCGATGGATGTATTTCGCAGCCGCTGGCCGGAAGTCGAGCTTGATAACGGAACGTGGCTATAAGGAGGTGGATGAAGTACAAAGGCTGGGTATCTCAGATAAGCGTCTTTACGCGACATTCCGCTATCGATTTCAGCAGGCATCGGTTTTATTGCCCTATCTGGCGAGGTTATCTTGAATGATCTCGTGATGATCGCCTATATACGTTCACTAGTTGATAAGGGCATGGCTTTAGATGCTGTAATTAGTGACGGTGCGGTGACAAGGCTGAGACCAGTATTGATGATAGCTTGGTGCGCGCCAAACCCTGTGCATTGAGGTTACATCTTCCGCACTCTGTAAGATAGGGGTTGAATTTAAGCACGCGGTGATAGTTTTTCAATAACTGTAATTTTGCGATCAAAAAAAATTATTAAGCCCGACAGTTGCTTTGACTAGGGCGTGTTGACATTCATTTCAGCCAAAGTAGTGATGCAACGATCGCAATAAATGAGCTGGAGCGTGAAGCCAATTTATCATAGCGCGTCGCTACTCTTTTGAATTGCTTCAATTCTGTGCTGTCAATCATCAATGCCTCCATGTCCAAGTCGCCACTAAGCGCATTAACCAATTTCCCCCAAACGCCTGCTTCTCCCCAGCGCTTAAAACGCGTGTAGGTGGTATGCCAATTCCCCTATTCAACTGGTAAATCACGCCATGGCGATCCAGTTTGTACTATCCATAGTACCGCTTCCAAAAATAGCCGATTATCTTGACCAGTACTTCCTCTATCACCTTCTTTTCCTGGCAGCAAAGCCGCCAGTTTCATCCACTGATCGTCTCTCAAAATCTTTCTTGTCGTGCTCATTCAAGGTATCCTGTTTTTCAAATACCGAATGTAAACACATTTTCTTAAATGTTAACAGCCCCTAGTCCCGCCATGACGGCAAAAGACAGAAAGAATGCAATGGTCAGCGCTTATGGGGTGCAATCCGCGCCGTCGCTCGATAGGTGCTCAAGGTGCTGGCGGCGCGGGTTTCATCTGCCCTATGAATTTGTGTTGAAAATTCGAATGAAAAACTATTTCTGTGCTTGCAAATCTTTCGCGATTTTTTCTACCGCCTCCATCACGCGCAATAGATTGCCACTCCAGAGTTTGCCGATTTGCACTTCGGTATAGCCACGGCGCACTAGTTCTAAAGTGACGTTGAATGTTTCGCCTGCATGATTCCAGCCATCGATGCCGCCACCGCCGTCGAAGTCGGATGAAATGCCGACGTGGTCAATGCCAATTTTCTTCACGGCATAGTCGATATGATTGACCAAATCTTGTACGTTCGCTCTAGTTGGTGGTGGAAATTTTGCATCAACGTCGTCAAAACGTTTGAGTATGACCTGGCGCTGTTCTTCGCTAAAGCCACCAACGGGGCCGCGGCGCAAACCTTGTGCCGAGACATTGTTCGGTAATTGAAATTCATCACGGATTGCTTTGAGCGCCGCGCGGCGTTCTGCTGAATCCGTCTTCAAATAGCTATTAAAGCCGACGATTTGAATCACGCCATTGTTGGCTTTGAGTGCGAGCAATTGTTCGTCATCCATATTGCGGCTGACATCGCATAATGCGCGTACCGAGGAGTGCGAGGCGATGATAGGTGCTTTGGTAATCGCCAGCGTTTGCATCATGGATTCTTTGGATGGATGCGAGACATCAACCATGATGCCCCACTTATTCATTTCACTGACGACTTGCTTGCCGAGTGGTGATAAGCCGTTCCATTTCCAGCCTATCGCTTCACCTGTATTCGAATCGGATAACTGACTATGGCCTTGATGCGCTAAAGACATATAGCGTGCGCCGCGTTCGTAAAATTGTTTGACGCGTTGGATCGCGAATTTTTCATCGCCCAAAGGATAGGCGTTTTCAACACCGATCAAGGCGACTTTTTTGCCCTTGGCATAAATGCGCTTAACATCCGCTACGCTGCGCGCAAACTCAATTTGACTCGGTGCCAACACGGTCGTCATACGATGTATGCCTTCAAATGAGCTGATGGCGTTGTCGTAAGCGCGTTTGTAGCCAGCCGGTTCAAACGCATCCGCGTCCATTGATTGGCCAGTGTAGACGATGAAGAATGAGGCATCCAAGCCACCGGCGATCATCTTCGGCAAGGTCACTTGATTGTCTAAATTTTGTGAATAATTGCGTGAGAATCCAAAGTTATTAATGTCGATGTCGTTGTGAGTGTCGAGCGTGAGTACCCGTTGGTGTATCGCTTTGGCTTTGCTGACCAAGGCTGCTTCGCTCGTCGTCTTACCACTGGCAGATGATGCGTAGCTGGTGGTGGCCAATGTTATGCTGGCGCTGGCAAATAGCGCACCGATGAGGATAGCGATAGGGAGTTTGTGGCGCAGGGGCAGTCTCATAGTTTTCCTTGTTGATGTTGTCGTTGACCGGGTTTTAGAGCAAATTTTTACCGTTCTTCCTCGCCCGCATTTGAAAAAATTAGAAGCAGTAGGGCGAGGGTATTTTTATTTAAAATGGTAGACAGGCCTTGCGTGTGAAGGTTCCCACTATTTTCTGCGCTATGCCGTGGTCTCGGTGCTGACTTTATCCCAGTCGGGTTCATCGTCGTAGCAACACATCCAATTGACCGCTTGATGCCATTCTCTGACCATGACACTGTCGATATTGCCCGGACTGGGTTTGTCGTTCAACTGCGCATGGCGTACTGCCCAATGCAAGCGATAGAGCAAGTCCGACCAATCCATGATGACATCTTTGCGCCGTAACTTGATGGCATTGCTCAAGGGTGTCGCGCTTTCGCTCAATTGGCCTGATGCGCTGATTGTGGGAAAGTAGCGCAATAGCATTGCGCTGTTGATGGGCTTGTTGCCCAAGTCAATTTTGTCCAATAAACCAGCACACCAGCACAGAAAATGAAAGGCATGCAAGCGCTCGCGAAACGGCTGAGTTTGCTCTGCGGAGGCGGATGTTTGACTGAGAAAACCCGATTCTTGCGGCGACAGCGTTTTGAGCAAATCATGTTGATGTAAGTAGTTGTAGATGGCGCGAGTTTGCGCTGAATCTGCGCTGGCCGCAGCTTGGCTGACCGCCCATAGCGCCCAAAGTCTAGCCTCGACTTCCGCTGCTTTGCGCAATGTCACTTCCTCATCGGCTTCAATGACATGCAGTTGCACATTGATGCGTATGCCGCGTTTGTGGAGTTGCAGTTCGGAAGCTTCTTTTCTCAGTTCTGGCGTCATGGTCTAGCATTCATTGCGATGGAAGACAGGATTATGACACCCCAGCTCGGATGCTCCAAGGCGGATCGGCATGATAAACTTGTGGCTTCTCGTTCCCTACATAGACAAAATTTATGAACGTCGTCATTCTTGCTGCTGGCATGGGCAAACGCATGCAATCAAACCTCCCTAAAGTGCTGCACCCTATCGCAGGCCAGGCAATGCTGCAGCATGTTATAGCGACTGCACGTCAATTGCATGGCGCTAGTGCCGCCAAGATCTGCGTTATTTATGGTCATGGCGGTGAGCAAGTGCCTACCGCCGTTGCTGCGGATGATATTGCTTTCGCTAAACAAGAGCCGCAACTCGGTACGGGTCATGCCGTAGCGCAGGCGATCCCGCATCTGGATGATGCCGTACCTACTTTAATTTTATATGGCGATGTTCCGCTGACGCGCAGCACGAGTTTGCAGCGCTTGCTGGCGGCGGCAGGTTCCGACAAACTAGCGATTCTGACGGCGCAGATGGCCGACCCAACCGGTTTGGGGCGCATCATTCGCGAAGACGGAAAAATTTGCCGCATCGTTGAACAAAAAGATGCCAACGACACAGAGCGCGCCGTGACCGAAATTAACACTGGCATCATGGTCGCGCCAACCTTAGCATTAAAAAAATGGCTAGGACAACTCTCGAATCAAAACGCACAAGGCGAATACTATTTGACCGATATCGTCGCCAGCGCTGTCGCCGATGGCGTCACAGTTACGTCCGCACAGCCCGACGCGATTTGGGAAACACTGGGGGTCAATAGCAAAGTCCAATTAGCCGAGTTAGAGCGCGTACACCAAAAAAATATCGCCTTGAATTTGTTAGAGCAGGGCGTGACTTTGCTCGATCCGGCACGCATCGATGTGCGTGGTAGTTTGATCTGTGGTCGTGATGTCACGATTGATGTTGGTTGCGTGTTTGAGGGCCAAGTTGAATTAGCTGACGGGGTCAAAATCGCCGCCCATTGCGTGATCAAAAACGCCAAGATTGGTGCTGGCACCGAAATCAAAGCGTTTTGCCATATTGAAGATGCGATGGTCGGCGCGAAAGGTCAAATCGGCCCTTATGCTCGTTTGCGTCCCGGCGCAGAGTTGGCCGAAGATGTGCATATCGGGAATTTTGTTGAAATCAAAAATAGCCAAATCGCCGCCCACAGCAAGGCCAATCATTTGGCCTACATCGGTGATGCAACGATAGGCAGCCGTGTGAATATTGGTGCAGGCACCATCACCTGTAACTACGATGGCGTAAACAAGTTTCGCACGGTAATTGAAGATGACGCTTTTATTGGCAGTGATAGCCAATTGATCGCACCTGTGCGTGTCGGCAAAGGCGCAACGCTCGGTGCTGGAACGACTTTGTCCAAAGATGCGCCAGAAGGTAAATTGACCGTGTCGCGTGCCAAACAAATCACCATCGAAGCTTGGCAACGTCCGGTGAAGATCAAAAAATAAGTGTGAAAGAATGAAGGAACGTGCCGAAATAGAACACTCACATCACTGATGTTGTGTTGTGATTAATTTGGGTGGGAAATTGGGGGAGTTTATTGCCACTAGCCAGGGGGAAGAATATCCCCCTAGTCAGACGGCTATGATAGGTTTCTTCGCTCAGTGAGGCTTTGGCGTAGATGCTGTTGCATCCCTATGTTGGCGGTCTTTGCTGCAAAAATTACTGCTTTATGCACTACTTTGATATTTAATCTGACTACCGCACTTTGTAAGTTTTTAGACTGCTTTCGCAGCTTAGTGACTACGTGTGCTTTGAACTACGCCTACTAAAGTATTTACATCTTGTTTGTAACTGATTTGCGACTGCACTTATTTCATTCGACGCAACACCAAATTAGTGTGTAGTCGAATCGAAGAAGTAGGCAGAGAAAGCAGCGACAACAGCAACCATCGTTACGACCAATTGGATTTCTACGAATGCGTTTAACATACTATTTCCTTTATAAAAGATAAGATAATTTCATTTTTTGTCGCTACGCTTTGCACTTGTTGCGTGCATCTTTGCGACAGGTAGAATCATATCAATACAATAAATATAAATACAATTTTGATTTATGATGACTGCCATTCATATAACGTATATCTTGTCATCGTCAAGAAATAAATTGATGTTTTTGTTGGGAAATTGCGTGTTTTGTAGTGAAAAAGAGACGAAATATCAGTGGAACTTCGCTTGAGTCATGCAAAAAAAGCACGCAAGCCCCTCCTATTACTCAATATGTACTAGCGTTTCGAATTTGCTGCGCGATATAGAGAAAAAACTGCGCACGTTACGCACATTCGATAGTGTCGCGAAAAGCCGATGTGCTAGCGCATGATAGGCCGCCATATCGGCTACTTGAATAATTAACACAAAATCGGGTCCCGGCGACACGCGATAGCACTGCTGGACAGCGATTTCCTTGGCGACCAATTGCTCAAACGCGAGTTGATGTTCGGTCGCTTGGTGGTCAAGCGTAATTTCGACAATGGCGATTAATCCTGCGCCCACTTTTTCGGGCGACAAAATCGCGACTTGCTTGGCAATCACGCCTTCTTTCTTCAGGCGATTTACGCGGCGCAGGCAAGTCGGCGGTGATGCGTGGACTCGCTGTGCTAATTCGTGGTTGCTAAGGGAGGCGTCGAGCTGCAGGCTCTGCAATATGCGTTTATCGAGTTCGTCGTGATGGGTCATGAGGGGGTGAATGTGTTTGAGTGGGGGGGTCGGGATTCGGCGAGGCTTCGCTTGCTTTGACTCAATATTTCAAAAATCAACCTATTTTGAAATATTGAGTCATATCGATCCATTATTGGTATATTTAAGCATTTTTAGCTAAATTTTGGAAGAAAATTTCATATTCTTTAGATTAGCATGTTGAATTGTCGTTAATCGTGACGACGCTTTTTTCAGTAGAGGTCTCTATGTGTGGCATCGTCGGCGCAGTAGCACAACGCAATATCACTCCCATCTTGTTAGAAGGTCTCAAGCGTCTCGAATACCGTGGCTATGATTCCTGCGGTGTAGCGCTGCATGTCGACGGCAAATTGCAGCGTTCACGCAGCACCTCACGCGTGGCTGAGCTGCAAGCGCAGGTCGAGCAAACAGGCTTGGCAGGATTTACCGGCATCGCCCACACTCGCTGGGCAACCCACGGCGCGCCATCATCTGCCAATGCGCATCCGCATTTCTCGCGCAATGGCGATAATGCCCGCATCGCACTCGTCCACAACGGCATCATCGAAAACCACGAAGAGCTACGCGCTGAACTCACGCAAGCAGGCTATGTGTTTGAAAGCCAAACCGACACCGAAGTCATCGCGCATTTAGTTGATCATCTGTATAGCGGCGATTTATTCGACACCGTGCAGCAAGCCGTCAAGCGTCTAACTGGCGCGTATGCGATTGCCGTATTCTGCCGCGACGAACCACACCGCGTAGTCGGTGCGCGCCAAGGTTCACCCCTCATCGTCGGGGTCGGCAAAGGTGAAAATTTCCTAGCCTCCGATGCGATGGCATTGGCCGGCACGACCGATCAAATTATCTATTTAGAAGAAGGCGATGTCGTTGATCTGCAATTGCAACGCGTATGGATCGCCGACGTCAATGGCAAACCAGTCGAACGCGAAGTGCGCACCGTACACGCCCACACTGGCGCAGCAGAATTAGGCCCGTATCGCCACTACATGCAAAAAGAAATCTTCGAACAAGCCCGCGCTTTGGGCGATACCTTAGAAGGCATCACCAGCATCATGCCCGAGCTATTCGGTGACAAAGCCTATCGCGTTTTCAAAGACATCGACAATGTCTTAATCCTCGCTTGCGGTACTAGCTACTACGCAGGCATGACAGCCAAATACTGGATAGAATCCATCGCTAAAATTCCCGTCAATGTCGAGATCGCGAGTGAATACCGCTACCGCGACAGCGTGCCTAATTCTAAGAGCCTAGTCGTCACCATTTCACAAAGCGGCGAAACCGCCGACACCCTAGCCGCGCTCAAACACGCACGCCAACTCGGCATGCCGCACAGCCTCACCATCTGCAACGTCGCCACCAGCGCCATGGTGCGCGAATGCGAGCTCGCCTACA
>CAYXJI010000155.1:0-8448 GCA_964465175.1 uncultured Burkholderiaceae bacterium
CATTTTTCGTCTCCATTGGTGCGCTACATTTAGGCGGTAAACGTGGTGTATTACAAGGTCTGCGAGATCTTGGCTATACAGTAGAAAAAGTGACAGAATGAGAATTTTACAGATGCGCAGCATAATTTTAAGTACTTCCTATCTATGCCATAAATGGAAATCTATAATACGCCCGCAAAATTTTAGTTTTCTATTGATAACTTTCGGGTTGAGTATTTCCTTTCATTCACAAGCAACCTCTTTATGTGATGTCGACAAAACGAAAAATCAGGACTTCACCGGAATGCTGTTTAAGGTTAAAAAACAGAATGAAACTTCAGCATATATTTTTGGCTCACTTCATCGTGGATACTCACGTATCACAGAAATATCAAAACCTGTCGATATCGCCTTGTCGCAATCTAAAAAACTCTACTTTGAATGGGTCGAAGGCGGTTCAACAAACGACCCTCAATATCTTCGCGACATCTTCCCTACCGCCAAACCAGATAGATTGAAGTCTATCTTGAGCGATGAATTGTATTTACGGCTTAGTACCTACCTTGACTCATTAAAGATGCCTGCAGATGAACGAGCTAATATGGAAAATTGGCATCCCAATTACTTGATGTCAACCTTGCTTGATCATTACCCGGATGAAATGAATCAATCGGTTTCGTTAGATATCCATTTGCAAGTAGAAGCCTTAAAAAAGAAAATAGGCATGGCTGGCATAGAGTCGTCTAGTCAACATTGGGAGCCTATTCTCTCGACTACAAATGAAGAAACCAATGCAATGACTGAAGAATCCTTGAAGGAAATTTCGTGCCCATCTTGTATAGCGGAGCGGCAGGAGTTTTTACTCTGCTTGGCAGAAATCACTCGTGCTGGCGACCCAGATCAGCTCATCGCAATGTATGATCGCTTTTATGAACATCGGCCTGTCGCAAAAGAGCATATGAACAGGATAGCAATCTCAAGAAACGCAGGAATGACGAATAATATTGCCCGCTTATTGGGTAAAGAGTCGACATTCTTTGTCTCCATTGGTGCTCTACATTTAGGCGGCAAACGTGGTGTTCTACAAGGCCTGCGAGATCTTGGCTATACCGTTGAAAAAGTCACCGAGTAAATTAAGAAAAAAATCCCATGCGTTTTCAAACTCAATTCGAGTCCACAGAATGTAAACTCGCCTGCATTGAGTTTAGCGGCCGAAGGAGGCGATCGCTGGATTGATGAATTGGGCATGCAGAGCTTCAAGACTTGACCCTGCTCTCTTCACAACATGCCAAAATCTCTTCGTCTAATTTGGCGTAGGTACTCATGAAATTTTTCCGCTCTAAATTTTGCTCGAGGCGTGATGCCTAGCTTCTGCGCGTATATATGCTCTGTACGGTTCAATTCCAAACAGATGAGACATTGGTAGATGTTCGTATAACCGCCATTCGTCATCGAACAGATCGATAAAACCATGACTTTCTGCTTTTAAACGTAACTTTAGTAGGCGGCGACTGTTAAATCACCCCCTTATCGATGTTGCGAAGTCAACGCTGGAACCACCTGTATTCTTGGACACAAGACTATGTCCAATCCACCCGATTACTACACCAAAAAATAGTTCTTCCATCGTCATTGTCTCAACAAATCTATAAACATCGTCTCACTAATCACCTTTGTGTCAACCCGCCATTTTTCCTCTCAAATTCCCAATGATTGTTTCTGTTGAATATAATGTTTACCGAGATCATTTTTTTCTGAATCCTCTGCAATCTTAAGCAGTGCAGCCGCCAAATTTCTAAGTGACAATGGCTCAAATTCTTGCCCGTTTCCGAGCGGCGAATCGATAGTCACGAGCGGCTTGTTATCCATCGTTCGACACAGTGAGTATTCGATTTTTCGCAGCATGATTTTTCCTTTGTTTAGTCTATGTGGAACGCAACTTTCTCGCATACGGTATTGCTGCAATTGGAATCAGCGCTTAATAAAAACTTTCATGCCACGTAAAAAATATGTATTATTGTAGTTGGAAGATACATTAATTAAAATTATTTTCTAAATTTGCACGATAGGCACTATTAATTTTAAACATCTCTGGGGAAACCAATGAAAAAATCTTTTTTGAAGTTCGCTGCTTTTTTGCTATTATCTGTTAGCTTCTCATTACCTTCATTTGCAGCAACTCTTTTTTACAAAGACAATCCTATTTTCGGTGTTGGCGATGGAAGATTAAAGTCAATGTATGTAAAAAATTGCAACACCAGCACTGTTTTATTAGCGTTAGGTTTCACTAAAACGTTTGCTGGATGCTCGAATTAAACCAAACTGAATCATTGGACTGCTAAGACCATTTGTCCAGACATACGGAAAATGGTCTACTTTTTTTCCGTTCTATTTCTTAGAGGTTGATTTGTCCGTGGCATTCTGGCCGATGTTTCTAATTGCGTCCGTTGCGGCCTCATTTAACATAATCATGCCGACCACTACAACTACAATTAAAACCAATAATCCGCCAAAGCCATATTTTTTCATGGTTCAATTTTCCTATTTCAATCTTCTTGGGGTTTCGGCGACATAGTCTGTCCGCATTTCTCGCACACGAAGGCAGTGTAACCCTGCGAAATACGGGTTCAGTTCTAACATTACTACATTTGGAAATCGACCTGTGTTAGTCTAAACAAATGGGCCAACTTAGGCCGACTCTTAATCATAAAATTACGATGATCGCCAGAATTTGGATGGGGCTATATAGGCGGCGGCTGAATATTTTTACGTACATTGGGTGTTGCTTTGACGATGTTGATTCAACACCCCAGGTTCCCAGAACTTGATTGGAAACTCAAAGTAATCGGTTGCAAGATTGCGTCGCCACAGTGCTCGTGTCGCTCGTCAAATTTGCGAAGAGCATGAATAAATTCTAACCAGTCTTCCCCCAGGTTTTTCACTGGATTTCACAAAGCCTTCAACAGCACATAATCTCGCTCGACTTTGCTGCCAAAGTGATAGTCCATCCAGCCTACGTGTTGAAAGCCGACTTTTTGATAGAAGGCGAGTGCGCGGGCGTTGTGTTCCCACATGCCTAGCCATAGATGTTCCGCGCCCCATTCACGTGCCGCTTGTTCGGCGGCTTTGAGCAAAATTTGCGCTACGCCTTTGCCATGCCAGTCTTTTTTGACGTAGTAGCGAAACAAGGCGATGGCATTGGTCGCGGCGGGCGTGATTGGTAGGGAGTCAGGCGGTGGGCGTTGCACGATCTGGGCGAAAGCGATTAATTCTTCCTGATGCCAGACCAAAATCACGGTGTACTCGGGATTGTTAATCTCTGCGCTCTGTTGTGCTATCCCAAAATTTTTATCGCAATGCAGACGAACATCCTCAGGGTCGGTCAAGTCGCCGTAAGTATCGATGAAAGTTTGTTGCGCCAGCCATGCTAGTGCGGCGGCATCGTTGGGCTCGGCGCGACGTACTAGGAATGCACTGGGGTTGGCATCGGAGGCTAAGCTCGCTTGTGGTGTAGCGCTTAGGCTAGGCGTTGAGTGCAGAGTCATATCACAGCAAATGAAAAGAGATGGGTGAAATACGTAGTCGGAAAACCTGATCTTACTTAACGCCTCAGGAGCGATAGGCAAGACCTACTTTTTTTGGAAGCTAGGTTCAGGTAAATTCAGCTCGTTTTTTGGCGTCACTTCAACACAATGTAGTTGGGGGTCTAGTGGCCCAAATATTTTTTGCGTGCCAGCGAAGCCACCCACTTGCACAATATAGATCTGTTTGTTATCTGCACTCAGCATGAGGTAATGCTTATAGCCGTCGCGTATCGCGCCCATGTCACCGAGCGTGTATAGCGTGCCAGATCCTTCAAGACTAGGGCTAGGATCGGCTAGTGGTAAATCACGGGTCAATCCAGTTGGGCTGACGCAAGCTTTAAATTGTCTCACCAAGGGCTGCTTGAGAGAGAGTTCTGCAGGAATAATATTCATTTGGGCGATGGCGGAGAGGCTGATAGGACCTAGTGTCGTCAGCGCTACCATTTGAGCGGCAGTCATTATATTCTTATACATCGTTATTTTCATGGTTGGCTTTTGGACGCGATGCGTTAAAACCCGTCGATCGTATCCCTAGGCATGACATTTGTCACCTATAAATTGTGGCAAATTGCTCTTATGCATAGCAGCTGCAAGCCTCACACTAGGCCTACTCAATTCAACCAAGGAGAACACGATGTCCTTAATACCGCGCCGTCAGTATGCTCACAATACAGTTCAACAACCGACTTCTGCAGCTCGTTCTGCCCTGCCTTTTGGCATCGCGGCATTGGCTTGCTTGTTTAGTCTACCGATCAGCTTACCGATTCATGCTTCCACTTTAATTCAACAGGTACGCGTGTTTGACGGCGCAAAGATGTTGAGCCCACGTCAGGTGTTGATCGATCAAGGCAAAATTATTGATGCCAATTTTAAGGGTAAAGTCACGCCAACGATGCGCCTAATCGATGGCAAGGGTCGCACCTTATTGCCCGGGTTAATTGATGCCCACGTCCATGCTTATCAAGATCAAGACTTGCCCTTGCTCTACGGTGTGACGACACAAATTGATATGTTTAGTGCGGTGTCCTTGATGCAAGAGATGAATCAGCGTCGAGCACAGGGCAAAAATACCCAAGCCCCCGATTTGATTGCCGCTGGCATGTTAGCTACCGCACCGGGTGGACATGGCACTGAGTATGGCATGGAGATCGAGACCTTGACCCAAGCAGATCAGGCACAAGCTTGGGTCGACAAACGTATTGCGGAAGGCTCGCACTTTATCAAAATCGTCATGGAAACCGGCGGCATAGGGATGAAATTTAATGGCCTCGACCTAGCCACCGTGAAGGCCTTAATCACTGCCAGCCATGCGCGCAAAAAATTAGCCGTCGTACATATCAGCACTTACCAAGACGCCAAAGCGGCACTCGATGCGGGTGCGGATGGCTTGGTGCATCTGTTCAATGGCAAGTCAATTAGTCGCGAACAAATCGACACGCTGGTCCAGCTAGCAAAACGCAATAAGGCTTTTGTGATACCCACATTTAGCGTCTTAGAAAGCATGGCGGGTATCAAAGCGAGCGATGTGTTGGGCAATTCAAGCTTGACTAGCATGCTCAGTAAAACGCAGACGATTCCTTTGAATTCGCCTTACGGTCGACAAGTGAACGCCGAAATTTTATTGGCACCACGTCAGCTTACCGCCGCACTGTCGCAAGCCAAAATTCCGGTACTCGCGGGCACCGATGCGGGCAACAGTGGCACGCAGTACGGTATTAGTTTGCATCATGAATTAAGCGCATTAGTGGCCGCAGGCTTGAGCCCTAACGCGGCTTTACAGGCGGCGACTTTGGCACCGGCAAAAGCCTTTCGTCTAAATGATCGTGGCGCAATACGTGCGGGTTATAAAGCCGATCTGTTATTGGTTGAAGGCGACCCTAGCCAAGATATCACGGCCACGCAACGTATCGTTGAAATTTGGAAAGATGGCCAAACGGTATCCAACTTGCGCACGCAAAAAATGCAACAAGTCGCACAAGAAAAATTGATCAAGAAAGCGGGCGTTGATTTGCCCAAAGATGGTCGCCTCAGCTTATTTAGCAAAGAAAAACTAGCCTCGCCATTTGGCTTTGGTTGGGTTCCATCCAATGACGCACCGATGGGCGGTAAATCGAGCGTACAACTCACGCTCGCCGAGCCTGACGCGAATGGACAGAACGCATTGCTCGTTCAGGCTTCGGTACGTGCTGGCTTTGCTTTTCCTTGGGCTGGCTTGGTCTTTTTCCCTTCGGACAAACCCATGCAAGCGGCGGATTTAAGCGCGGCCAATACGCTCAAATTTAAGGTCAAAGGCGACGGCCAAGTGGTTAACGTCGGCTTCACCATGCAAGGTAGCTTTATCCCTAGTAATCAGCCCTTCACGCCGGGTGCAGAATGGCAAGAAATCAGTTTGCCCTTTAGTCAGTTCAAAGGCTTGGATGCGAGCATGATTACCATGCTGAGTTTCAATGCAGGGCCGGCCGTAGGCGACTATCAATTTCAAATTAAGGATGTTCGCTTGGTGAAGGAATAGATGTGTTGAGGGGAATGCCGTTCGGCTAAAAAAATATAGCGGCCAAACAAAAATTCAAACCCCTCAACGCAGAAACGCCTACACCACGGACAGCCATCCTTGATATGATGCCAACTTGTTTGCCTTACCCACTTTAGAGCGACCATGACGAACACGACTACCGCAGCGACAAGCCCACTAGCGTTTTGGACGCGCCCATGGATACCGGCGCGGTATGGCAAAGCGCCGTATTTTTGGCTATTGTCCTTCGTGATCTTTGGCTGGAAATACATTTATGTCGCACCGACGGCACGTGAACTTTGGATGATCGCTGCGAGTATTTTGGTTTTTTTGCCGATCTACATTTATAGCTTTTGGGTGCACGACTGGCGCGCCGCGATTTGTATTTTTTTTATTTGTGGCATGGGCTTAGGCTGGGCTGACCATAATTATGGCGGCTCTAGTTTTATCATTTTTGCGGCGACCATGTGTTCACGATTTTATGATAAACGGCACGCCTACTTTGCCTTAGCTATGGTGCTATTGATGGTCGCATTGGCGAGTTTTATTTGGAAATTACAAAGTTTCTTTTGGGTGCCTGCACTCGTATTTAGTGTGCCAAGCGCCGTCGGTGCCATTATTGGTGAACGTCTCAATCGCGCCAATGAAAAACTTTTCAGAAATCAAGAAGAAATCGAACACCTCGCCGCACTGGCAGAACGTGAGCGCATTGCCCGTGATTTGCATGATCTCTTAGGCCATACCTTGTCGGTGATTACCTTAAAAGCTGAACTCGCACGCAAATTATTTGATCGTGACAGAGACGCTTGCCAGCAAGAGATTGCCGACATCGAGCAGACCGCACGTCAGGCCTTGAGTGAAGTACGCTCTGCCGTCTTGGGCTATCGTGATACGGGGCTGGCACATGAATTACGCGGTGCCAAAAACACTTTAGCATCTGCACAAGTCGAGTTGGTCAGCGACGTCGATGCCGAAGCATTGCCGGCAGCGGTGGAAAACATTATCGCGCTTGCATTGCGTGAAGCGGTGACAAATATCATCCGCCATTCTGACGCGACACGCTGCCAATTACGCCTACAAACGCGCGACCAACAATTACACTTTCATATTTCAGATAATGGCTATGTGGATATGCAAAGTAAAACAGCGCTAGCAAAGGGAAATGGCTTGACCGGGATGTTGGAAAGGGTGTCTGCCTTAGGCGGACAATTTCAAGTCAGTTATCAACAAGGCGTGACAATCGACATCGTCTTGCCACTACATGCCCAACAATCATGATCAAAATTATTCTCGCAGAAGATCAAGCGCTAGTCTCCGGCGCACTGGCCGCCTTGCTAAAACTCGAAGGCGATATTGAGGTATTAGGATTAGCCAAAAACGGAAAAGAAGCCTTGGAACTCTGCCAGCGCTTACAGCCCGATGTGCTGATCACTGATATTGAGATGCCCATCATGACGGGGCTAGAGTTGGCTGCCGAAATCGCTGAGCAAAAATTAGCTTGTAAAGTCATCGTACTCACCACCTTTGCGCGCTCCGGCTATTTGCGACGCGCCATGGCGAGCGGTGTGCGCGGCTATATGCTTAAAGACGCGCCCGCAGAAGACTTAGCCAAGGCGATACGCACCGTCCATAGCGGCGGCCGCTCGATTGCCGCCGAGCTGGCATTAGAAAGTTGGCGTGGTCAACAAGACCCTTTAAGCGAACGCGAGCGTCAAGTATTGCGCCTAGCTGGCACCGGTTCAAGCAGCAACGAGATTGCCAAGATCATGCATTTATCAGAAGGCACGGTGCGCAATTATCTGTCTGAAGCGATTAGCAAGTTGCATGCAAAAAATCGCGTCGAGGCGTTTCGGATGGCTAGGGATGAAGGTTGGTTGTAGCTTAGGTCTGACACAAAAAAAACACCGACATCGTTGCCTTCGACTTGCCAAAATTGATTATTCAAAGGCAGACTCTGGCCAGGGCAAATTGGTCTAAGACTTAAAGTTAAAGAAAGGAGTGAGACATGATTCGAATCACCGGAACATATCGTTGGATAAAAGGTGCGCATTTTGATCACCACTATTTTAATTCTTCCCATGCACGTATCACAGTCGAAGCGCTGTCCGAGCTAGGTTTAATTCGTCTTGAAACTGATCGTGTTTTAGCGACATCGACACCTGAAGTCGGCGACATTATCGCGGCGACACATGCCTACTTCGCCAACGTAGAGGTGGCACAAACAGCCTTAGCCAAAGCAGGTGCTCTTCTCATGGCGGATGTTCCCAATTATACAAATTTAAAGCCCGATATACGCCTCAGCGAGACGACTGTGCATGATCCTAGAAACCTCAGTTGACCGCTTAATTTCGTCTTGGAAGTCGCATGAATATT
>CAYXJI010000156.1:0-8351 GCA_964465175.1 uncultured Burkholderiaceae bacterium
CTAGTATTTCAGATATACGCAATGGAATAGATCCTGTTTTGAATCGTGCCCTACAAGAATTAAAACCTAAGTCACTTAATTGAAATTACGAAGTATTACGGTAGTAAGGCGCAGAATCAAAGCTTATTAAAATGGCAGACAACAATGATATACATTGACGCCTAAGCCGATCTGCATTGCATTACGTTTAGTCAAGCGACTACTCACACGAATAGTTTTATCGCATCCCACCAGACTAGTGGGATGCACATCCGCCTCATATCAATTCTGTTTCTTCAACGCCGCTTCCGCAAAATAAGTGCCTACTATCCTAGGTGAGACCGCCGAACAATGGCGAGGCGCTTGCGTAGAAAATCTTCCGATGTTGCTCTCCCCATTGTTAGATGTCATGAGCGAATGCGACGCATACATTCGCCGGAGCCTGCTTCCCTATTTTTAGAGAATTGCTTTCTATGGAGTGTTACTTCACGCAAAGGCATGGTGATGTTGTGCGAGTCAAATACCCACCCCAAAAAATCTAGGAATTTTCTCTCAAAAGAAAACGCTTGCAAAACCAAATGACTTTCCGTATTCTTGTACTACTTCGTGATAGTACATAAGTTTATAAAAGTAGGCGCGAATTAGGTAAGACGTAATCACCGAGGACATGATGATGGACTTAGAAATTGATGAAGACAGTAGTGAGCCCGTGTATGAACAAATCGTGAGATTGATTCAGCTTGGGGCGCAGCAAGGTCGGTTAGCGGCGGGCATGGCGCTGCCGTCGATACGACAGTTGGCAAGCGACTTGGCGCTTAACCATAATACGGTGGCGAAAGCGTACAAGATTTTGGAAAGTAAACGGGTGATACGTACTGCCGGGCAAAAGGGGACGTTTATTCATAGTGAGGCAGCTTCTTATGTGGAGCAGCACAACCAAATTGATGCACTTGCCTTGATGCGCGAATTGGTGACACGTTTGCGTGAGCAGGGGATGACAGTGAAGCAAATTCAAGCGGCGTTTAAAGCGGCACTTACCTCATAATTAAAGGAGACAAGAATGAAAGATTGGATAATTTTTGCATTGGCGTTTAGCCAAATTGTGGTCTTGTATTGGATCAGTACCCGTAGCTGTCTTGGGATGATAAATAAGATTTTTCTGGATAAAAATGCGGTGTGGGTGCTTGACAATCCTGATTTTTATGCTCGCTTTGCGAAGCCGAAATTGACCGTATATCTTCTGTATGGTGTTGGTGCGCTCTGGCTACTGGGATTGAGTTCGATCATGGGCAAGATGGACGATACCAGCCTATTTCTTTTTTTGGGAGTGCCTAACAGTGTTTGGCAAATGATGCTCATGGTGTATTTGGGCGTGGCGTATTTTCGGATTGCGAAGAAAATCCCCTTGCCCACTAAGCGCAGCGCAAATCTCGCGCGGCGCAATTTACGGGATTATGTACATCCATTTTGGACAGGTTTGTGCGTGGCATCTTACTTGATTGTGATTGCTTCCTATGTCGCTGCGCTAACGGGCAAGCACATTGAACTAGAGGTGTTTGTTCGAAGAATGGCGTATCTGGCATTCGTGTTGTTATTGACGGTGGGACTGTTACGTTACAGCTTACGAAGAAAAAGAAATTTTCTAGATGACGTTTTAGGTGCTTCGTTCAGACGATGGGAAGTGCTTGCTAACTTTACGTTCTCGATGATGGCGAGTGCATTTGTAGTAATGTGGATAATGATACATGACCTCACCTCCACCTTGTTGATCAGCTCGATTAGCTTGGCTTTGGCGTGGAGTTTGGTGTGCCAAGCACTAGTGCTTTATTTGACTTTTCACACTCGGATTAAACAAGCGCTGGCAAAGGAAGTACCCGTTCCAATGACGGTCAATTAGTTGTTTTTCGCATCACTCATTAGATCATTTAAAAAAAATCAATAAAGGAAAATCATGCAAAAGCATAGGTATCAGCGTACACATAAGCTCGTATTAAATTTTATCATCGCAGGAATATTTGGCATCATCAATCAAGCTCATGCCGCACCCAACAAGGATAGCCTTAGCTCGGTAGCCAAACCAAGCAAAGGCGCGACGATCAGCGACGCACAAGTGAAGCAAATTCTCGTGCAACGTATCGACCAATGGCAGCGTGGTGTCGGGGCGGTGGTGGGGATTATTGATGCGCGTGGCACTCGTTTTATCTCTTACGGTAAGTTCGATCAAGCCAGTTCTGAATCCGTCGCCCCCAATTCATTGTTTGAAATCGG
The DNA here is from genome assembly GCA_964465175.1 of uncultured Burkholderiaceae bacterium. Classification (GTDB taxonomy): domain Bacteria; phylum Pseudomonadota; class Gammaproteobacteria; order Burkholderiales; family Burkholderiaceae_D; genus Undibacterium. The sequence goes on from CAYXJI010000156.1 coordinate 2,248, forward strand.
TTCGGTGACTAAGGTTTTTACCTCTCTCCTCTTAGCGGATATGGTCAAGCGCGGTGAAGTTGCATTGACCGATCCTATCGCTAAATATTTACCCCCTGGCGTCAAACTCCCACAAAGAAATGGGCAGGTGATACGCTTAATCGATCTTGCCAATCACACCTCTGGCTTGCCACGTTTGCCAAATAATTTAGCTCCCGCCGATCCTGCTAACCCCTATGCGGATTACAGTACCCAACAACTCTTAAGTTTTTTGTCTACTTACGAATTGACGCGTGACATCGGCGCGAAGTACGAGTATTCTAATCTCGGCGCTGGCATCCTCGGACAAGTATTAGCGATGCGCGCAGGAAGTGATTTTGAAACCTTGATCAAGACGAGAATCACCCAGCCTTTAGGAATGAACAGCACTGTCATTACGCTGGATGGTGATCTTAAAAGTCGGATGACTATTGGCCATAACGACGCTTTAAAAGCGGTGCCTAATTGGGATTTACCTACGTTGGCAGGCGCGGGTGCTTTGCGTTCCGACGCTGAAGATATGCTTAAATTTGTCGGCGCTCATTTGGGTTTAATAAAGTCCCCGTTAAAGCCTGCAATGCAGTCCATGTTAGCGAAACTTACGCCGACCGAAGACCCTAACATGTCAATAGGTTTGGGCTGGCATATCTTAAAAGCGAAAGGCGCTAATATCGTTTGGCACAATGGGGGTACGGGTGGCTTTCGTAGTTTTGTGGGCTTTAATCCTGCCAGTAAAGTGGGTGTCGTAGTGCTGTCCAATACGGGTAATGAAGGGGTGGACGATATTGGTCGGCATATTTTGGATGCGCACTTTACTTTGATTGCACAACCCAAAGCACGCACCCAGAATGTCAAGGTCGCGATTGATTCAAGCACACTGGATAATTTTGTCGGTCAATATCAACTCATGCCCAGCATGGTACTGACGGTGAGTCGTGACGGCGATAGACTTTTTGTACAAGCCACTGGACAAGGTAAAGGGGAAGTTCATGCAAAAGGCGCGCGCGACTTTTTTTCAAATGATGTGGATGCCTCGATCAGTTTTGATCCTGACCTGAATGGCCGTGCACCGAGTTTGGTTTTGTATCAGGCGGGGCAGGAAATGCGTGCGCTGCGGGTGGATGAAAAAGCGGTGACTCGCGTTACGCCAGAAAGTCAGAGTGAGAATCAGGCATCACCACAAATATCGCTGCAAATTCTAGATCAATACGTCGGCAATTACGCGATTACGCCGAGTTTTATCCTGAGTTTGACGCGGGACGGAGAGAAATTTTACCTTCAAGCGACCAATCAACCCAAGTTTGAATTATTCGCTAAAGACACAAAGAATTTTTATCTCAAAGTCGTTGATGCGCAAATAAAGATGGAAACCGATGAGACGGGCAAAGGTATCAGTTTGACCTTGTTTCAAGGCGGGGCTGTGATGCCAGCACCTCGGGTGAAGTAGAAAACCACGAGAAAACTACGCGCTGAATTAATTCACGCTTATATCCATCAGAGTCTTGTACGAAGGCGATGATGGATGTTCCACCTTTGACCGGGCCGGCTTCGCGGGTCACGATGCCGGTTTTGCCTGGACTGTACTGAATGGCAAACGAATCAGCAACGCACTACTTTGATCGATGCTGATTCGTCTATTTTCCGAAAGCACCCTTTATTTCATCTTTGAAACTCCATCGCCGATGGGATGGCGGCCATCACACCAGATGCGCTTATAAGAAACCAATCGCCAAGCAATCACTTCAACAATAGGGCAATCGAGCGGATGCCGCCTGCCCCCCCCCGCAATTCAATTTCCACGTGTAACTCACTGCACTTCTACCGCAACTCATGGTTGCCAGACCGTAATCCGTCCCTTTTTGATAGAAAGCTTAGGGTGGTACAGCGGATACTTCATTATCGATTGCAGCTTTTGACTCGCTTCAATCACTTAGTATCCACGTATTTAGTAAAAGAAAAATTATGACTAAGCTCTCTCATCAAGCATCCCATATTCGCCGCGCCATCATTGCTTCGCTCTTACTTGCTCCATTATCGGCGCCGTTATTCGGCATGAATCCAGCCAATGCGCATGAATACAGCGCACTCATCAAAGCGAAAAAATATGCTGAAGTGGAGCGCGCAATCAGCGCAAAACTGGCAACTGATGCCAATTTTGCCGATGCGCTGGTGGCCAAGGTGGACTTGATTATAAACGAGGGGAAAGTGGCTCGCTTCGACGAAGGCGTGAAGTTGGCCGAACAATGCATTGCAAGCAACCCCAAAAATTCGGAATGTCATGAGGCACTTGGCAATGTGCTTGGTATCAAAGCAGAAAAAGGCGGCATGATGGCTGGCATTAGCTCATTGGGGAAAATACGCGACGCTTTCAAACAAGCCATAGCATTAGATCCAAAAAATTTCAGCGCGGCTAGTTCCTTGATGACCTTTTATTTAGAAGTGCCTGGTCTAATGGGCGGCAGCAATTCAAAAGCGAAAGACGTGATTGCAGAAACGCAGAAAGTCAATCCAGCGGTAGCGAGTTTATTGCAAGCGAAGTTTGATCTCAAAGACGAGAAAATTGAAAAAGCTAAGAGCAGTGTTTTGGCGGTCAATAACAGCGGTAATGCTGTCATCGCGCAGTTACAAAATGACCTAGCCGTAGAGATCGCTCAGACTTATATCAAGGACAAAAAATTCGTCGATGCCGAAAAAATGTTGCGCGAAGTCATACAACGTTTTCCTGAGTCTTCAGTCGCTTATCTGGGACTCGGCAGATCTTTGCAAGAGCAAGGAAAAGTAAAAGAAGCGCTGCCACATTTAGAGAAATCTTTAAGCATTGAGATAACTGGCGCTGCGCTTTATCGACTCGGCAAAACATGGCAAGCCTTGGGCGACAAGGCAAAAGCTGCTTCATTTTTTGAAAAAGCGCTTGCATTCAATCCGGCCTTGGGCACAAAAACTCGTGCTGATGCAGAAGCGCAATTGAAACTGCTGAAGTAATCTTCATTCCACAAAACTGATAAAAAACCATAGGAGAAATCATGAGTGAAGTTTCACTGACCCGCCTTTATGTACTACGTGCCATGTACTTGTTGGTGGTCGTTGGGCTAGCACTCAGTTTATGGCCAGATGTCATCACCTCGAAGAAGCCTTTTGCAGCCTGGGAGTTTTTTCGCGGCGTCCAAACTTCGATGATGGCAGCATTTTGGTTGCTATCTGTGTTGGGCATTCGTTATCCATTGCAGCTGCTTCCCATACTCATGTGGGAAGTGCTATGGAAGACGATCTGGCTAATTGCCGTGCCGTTACCTCTCTGGATAAATGGCACTTTCGATGATAAGTTACTGCCCAATGTATTTGCAATTGGTTTGGTCATTCTCGTGTATGCCGCCATACCTTGGTCTTATGTCTATCGTCACTATGTGAAAAAACAAGGTGATCAGTGGCGCAGAGTGAAGTAAAAAATTAGGGGGAAGTAATTCTTCTACTATCATTCCCATATCCAGAAACAGAATCATGAAAAAAATCCTACTCAGAAGTTTGTTTGCTCTACTTGGCTTGATCGCACTAGCGGTTGGCCTATTCGCCTATTTTCTGTACACGCCTGATCCTGACATGCCACAACTATCAGGCGCACTGACAAAAGCCACCATGCAAGTCGATGGCAAGGAAATGACTTACCGCACCTACCTGCCTAAGGGCTTGTCAAAAAGTGCTCCCCTAGTCATCGTCATGCATGGCTCCGGGCAAAACGGCTCACAGATTCGCTTAGAAACTGGGTACGGTTTTGACCGTCTAGCGGATCAATATGGTTTTGGCGTGGTCTACCCGAGCGCGCGTTCGTTTGATTGGAATGACTGTAGCAAAGTGGGTGATTTTAAAGTTGATGGACACGAGCTTGATCATGTTAAATTTTTGACCTTACTCACCGATAAGCTGATTGCTGAAAATGGTTTCGACCCGCAACGTGTTTTTGCAACCGGGGTATCTTCCGGTGGATTTATGTCTTTGCGTTTAGCGTTAGAAGCACCTGATCGTTTTCGCGCTGTGGCCGCAGTCTCAGCCAACGTGCCCGTCGCTGATAATTTTAAATGCACGATCGCCGAATCAAGTACATCGGTAATGGTGGTGAATGGCACGGATGACCCCATCGTTCAGCATAGCGGTGGTGAAACCAGTCTCTTCGGCCTATTCTACAAAGGCGGCATACTCAAATCGTCACAAGAGTCTGCACAATTTTTTGCTGATCTCAATCAAATTGACAGCACTCCTGTGATCAATCCAGCTACCAATTCAGCACTGCTGAGTAGCGAAGACAGATCAACATTTAAGCGTGCGCTTTGGAAAAAAGAGGGTAAAAAAGACATCGAACTCGTGACCATCCTCGGTGGCGGACACGGCATGCCACAAGCTTACTGGAAACGTCCACGCTTACTCGGACCATCACCTATGTCACCCAACGGGCCGGCATTGATTTGGGATTTCTTTTCGCGGCAAAGCAATTAAGCGACTTTGATGTAAGGCAATGAATAATCGATTGCACGCTATAACTTTCAAAAATTTCAAAAATTTCAAAACATTCACAACATTCTTAGAGAACCTTCATGATTAAAACTATTCTTATGATGACTGCACTTCACCTGAGCCTTGCAGAACCGATCCAGGCACAAACCATTAGCGACGCTCAAATGGCATTTAACAAAAAGGACTACGACACTGCCCTCAAGCTCTATCAACCGTTCGCAGAGGCAGGCGATAGCATGGCGCAACATCGCATGGCATTGATGTATTTTAATGGCTTAGGGCGACCAAAAGACTTTCAGCAGAGTTTGTACTGGTTCTCCAAAGCAGCAGACAATGGCCTATTAACTGCGAACTAAAACATCGGCTTGCATTATGCCTATGGCTATGGTGTACCAGTGGATCATGCCAAGGCTATAAGCTATTACCTCAAGGATGCAGAAAGGGGTTTGGCATCAGCCCAATCAAACCTTGGACAAATGTATGAAAACGGACAAGGCACCGAGATCGATATCGCTAAAGCCTTACATTGGACGCGCAAGGCGGCAGAACAAGGACTGGCCGCCGCTCAACACAATCTCAGTACCTTCTACATCAACGGGAAAGGTGTGGAAAAGAATTTAGAACAAGCAGCCTTGTGGGCGTCCAAGGCCGCGCAGCAAGGCGAAGCCAAAGCACAAAATAATCTCGGTAATTTTTATGCAGATGGTATTAGCGTTGTCAAAGACAATACGCAAGCATTCAACTGGTTTAGTAAAGCCGCAGATCAAGGCTTCGTTGATGCCCAGACCAATCTCGCCGGCTTCTACGAATTGGGACGAGGTACAAATAAAAATATCTCGCAGGCGATCCTTTGGCATCGCAAAGCGATCCAACAAGGTAGTCTGATCTCCCTCCACAGACTCAGCGCAATCTATCTGGATGGTAGAGCGGGGCAAAAAGATTTTCAACAAGCGTTTGATCTGTTCAATAAAGCTGCCAATGCAGGCTATGCACCTTCACAAACGAATCTAGCAACGATGTATGCGCGTGGCGAAGGTGTTAAATCTGATATTGTCAAAGCCTACTTCTGGTTCACTTTGGCCGCCGAAAAAAACGACACGCAAGCCATAGAAAGCCTCGCCATCACCGAAAAACTCATCACAAAAAAACAGCGTGCTGAAGCGCAGGCTCTACTTAGTAGCTCGAAAAAATGAACTAAGTCGACGCTGTCGATGTATCTTCTTTATCTATTTTCGTAGGGAGGCATCAAGGACACTTGGAATTTTTTATGTTTTTTCGTCGCGTTTTCGCGACCGAATTTTGAATCCGCGATGCTCGCTGTGCCCTAGCACAGGTCCGCTTCTCGATCCAAACTTCGGCCGTCCGCGACGGTTGTGCAGAGTTCTCATTTCAGGAAATAAGCAACCTACAACTGATCAACACCTTGCGGCACGCTAGCAATCGAAATAAACATCACCAGAGGATTCGATACTAGGGTGACCAATCCATCTCTCGCAAAAAAAGCCGCCGCTTGGTCTTCCTTCGCATCAATAAATAAACCCCGCCTATCAACATTACTTAGAGTTAGGCCGCGTTGATGG